>PMOH01000433.1:6519-7876 GCA_003161515.1 Deltaproteobacteria bacterium | reverse complement strand
ATCTGCTGGCGCTGATTCTCGATTTCCTGCTGTTGCTGCTGCACCTGGGCCTGAGTCTGTGCGTTGGCGTCCTGCGTATTCTGCATCGAATTGCCGACAACGTAGCCGGTACCGCCGCCTAGAACACCACCGATCGCAGCGCCCGCCAGAGGATGGCCTACGGCCAACCCGACAAGCGTGCCACCAGCCGCACCGATTCCCGCGCCGCCAAGGGTGCCTTCTTCACGAGTCGAGAGCGGCTGCCCCGAGCATCCCGCAACAACTAGCGATCCCGCCAACGCCAAACTCATGATAATTGCTGTTAAACCTTTGCGCATATGAACCTCCATCTTCCGATCACTTATACGTCAGCCGAGCTATTCGGTTTCCTGTTGTCCCTTTAATTGCTGTATCTGCTGACGCTGTTCTTCCAATTGTTGTTGTTGCGACTGGACCTGTGCCTGCGTCTGCGCGTTCGCATTCTCGTTGTTCTGCATCGCATTGCCGATCACATAACCGCCGGCCCCGCCTACTGCCGTCCCGATCGCAGCGCCGATCAGAGGCGCGCCGACCGCAGCGCCAATAATCGCGCCGGTAGCCGCGCCGATACCCGCGCCGCCCAACGTGCCCTTTTCACGCGTCGAAAGCGGGTCTCCGGAGCATCCCGCAACCAGGAACAGCGCCGCCAGCGCCAAAGCTCCGGTGACAATAGCATGTTTGCGCATCGTCGTTGCTCGCCTGCTACTCGGTTTCGCTCGTGCTCTTCATTTGTTGAATCTGCCGCTGCTGGCTTTCGATCTGTTTTTGCTGCGACGAAATCTGCGCCTGCGTTTGAGCCTGAGCGTTCTCGTTATTCTGCATCTCGTTGCCGACCACGTATCCGCCCAGCGCACCGATACCACCGCCTATAGCCGCGCCGGCCAACGGATTTCCTACCGCGGCGCCGATGATCGCACCGGTTGCGGCTCCAACGCCAGTGCCAATGAACGTGCCCTTCTCACGGGTCGAGAGCGGCTGTCCCGAGCATCCCATGACCACCACCATCGCCACCGCCACGAGCAGACCTTTGACTATCGACACAACGTTTGTCCGCACGAGCTTTCCTCCTTGCACTGCGAGCAGTTTTCGTGCCTGCTGAGGTCCCGGAATTCCCCAATTAAACAGCAGGCTCGTTTTACTGGCCTTCGCCAGTTTTCTACCTGATGGGTACGCAATCAACCATTTCGCACGTTAAAAATAAACATTGAAATTTTTACCGATTTCCTGTTTCGACCCGCTCCGATAAACGAACATTCATCTTTTACACCTCTCGCAGCGGTCACGGAATGACGGCGAATATGCGGGTCGGGCCGCCGGTTCCGTTGCCAATTTTCATCGG
>PMOH01000433.1:0-6462 GCA_003161515.1 Deltaproteobacteria bacterium | reverse complement strand
GGCCGAATAGCCCGGAAAGCGCAGGCCCGCGACGTCGCCGGGCTGGTCGGTGCCCATGTAGCGTTTCTTGTCGGGATAATATTTGCCCCATCCCGAGCGCGCGACGACGATTGCGCCGTCGGGAATCGGGCCGTTGGCCGCCTCGTAAGCCTTGATGTCATCGACGCTCAACATCGCGTCGCGATCCTTGGCGGCGCGCGCGGAAAAATCGATCACTGCGGCCGGCCCGATACAATCGGCGAGCGGCACCTGGTCGAGCGTAATCCCGTCACGATTGAAATGGCGCGGCGCGTCGGTATGCGTCCCGCCATGCTCGGGCGCCGCGTAATCTCCTGCCGCATAAAAGTAATGCCCGGGAGTGTCGCCGTTTTTGTCCAACCGATGGACGAATCCTTTTTCGTCGGGCCAGTAAATGGTCGAAGCGTCGAAAGTATAAGTGAGGTCAACAATTTTTGCAGGGTCAATCATCGGGGCAGCCAGACCAACTCGCGCACCGCCGAGCACGAGCAGAGCAATCGCAACCATCGCACTTTTCGCGCTCCTGATCATCGCGGGGAGCATCATAAATAAGACCCCGCCGCATTGGAATGTCCGTCGTTAGCTCCCTCGCCCGCTTTCGGGAGAGGGTCGGCGTGAGGGACAATTGTGCGGCGCGGTTGTTTGTTGCGCCGCACATTCTGCTTCGGTCTCAGAAACCAGGAAATTTGGTCCCTCACCCGCCGCTCGAGGACGGGCGTCGGCCTCTCCCGACGAACGGGCGAGGCAATTGCGGAGTCTCACTGCGCTTCTTGACACCACTTCCATATTTCGATACCTATCAAAATATGAAAAAGGAGAAAGCAATCGCCGCACTCGCCGCGCTGGCGCAGGAATCGCGCCTCGACGTCTTCCGGATGCTGGTGCAGAGCGGCCCTGACGGATTGCCCGCCGGCGAAATCGGCGCCAGGCTCGGCGTTCCGTCGCCGACGCTGTCGTTCCATCTGAATCACCTGAAACACGCGGCCCTGGTCTCATGCCGGCGCGACAGCCGCTCGATCATCTACAGCGCCGACTACAAGGCGATGAACGATCTGATTTCATACATGATGGAAAACTGCTGCCGGGGCGATGCGAACCAGTGCGCGCCGGTCGCGGCCTGCAAACCCGCGCGCGAAACCAACGTCAAACCACGGCTCCGCAACGCGGAGTCCGAAAAAAGAGGAAAGGTGAACGCATGAAACGGATGCATATCCACGTCGCGGTCAAGGAAATTCCCGAGTCAGTGAAATTCTACTCGACCATGTTCGGGGTCGAGCCGTCGGTGGTGAAACCCGACTACGCAAAGTGGATGCTCGACGATCCGCGCGTGAACTTCGCCGTCTCGACTTTCGGACAGGCGACCACCGGCCTCGATCACCTGGGAATCCAGGTCGAGAGCCCCGACGAATTGCGCGAGATCGCGGGACGCCTGAAGGCCGCCGAACAGCCGCTGGTCGAGCAGCGCGACGCGGCCTGTTGCTACGCGCGCTCGGACAAGGCGTGGGCGAAAGATCCAAACGGGCTGTCGTGGGAAACGTTTTTCACGATGGGCGAGACCACGGTTTACGGCGAGGATCTGCGGCCCGTTGCCGAGGCCAAGACGGTCGCGCCCGCGCCGGTAAGCGCCTGCTGCGCGAAGTCCAGCTGAGAGGCGACGCCGATGGCCAATCGCGAATTCAACGTGCTGTTTCTATGCACCGGAAATTCCGCGCGCAGCATCATGGCGGAATGCGCGATGAATCGATGGGGCAAGGGCAAGTTCAAGGCCTTCAGCGCAGGCAGTCATCCGACGGGCGCGGTGAATCCGACGGCGCTGCAACTGCTCAACGAGTTGAACTACGAAACACGCCGCCTGCGCAGCAAGAGCTGGGACGAATTCGCGAGCCCCGATAGTCCGCCGCTGGATTTCGTGTTCACGGTTTGCGACAAGGTCGCGGGCGAGATGTGTCCGGTATGGCCCGGGCAACCAATCACGGCGCATTGGGGCGCCGCCGATCCCGCAGCCTTCGCAGGAACGGATGATGCCAAGCGTCGATTTTTTCTCCGAATCTATACCGAGCTTGAAAACCGCATAAAGATTTTCACCTGCCTTCCCTTCGACTCGCTCGACCGCTTCGCGCTGGAACGCCGAGTCAGGGAGATCGGGACAATCAAGCCGCCGGAGGACAAATGAACCCGGACCGTCGCCGACTCTCGTTCCTCGACCGCTACCTGACGCTGTGGATTTTCCTGGCGATGGCGGCGGGGATTGCGTTGGGAGCGGCGGCGCCGGGTGTGAGGATTGTCTTCGATCGCCTGAGCATAGGCACGACCTCGATCCCGATCGCGCTCGGACTCATCCTGATGATGTACCCGCCGCTGGCGAAGGTGAATTACGACGAGCTCGGAGACGTCTTTCGCGACTGGAAAATCCTCGGCCTCTCGCTGGTTCAGAACTGGATAATCGGTCCGATCCTGATGTTCGCACTCGCGGTGATATTCCTTCGCGATCGTCCGGAGTACATGGCCGGTTTGATCATCATCGGGCTGGCGCGATGTATCGCGATGGTAATCGTGTGGAACGACCTCGCCTGCGGCGATACGGAATATTGCGCCGGACTGGTCGCGTTCAATTCGATCTTTCAGGTGCTGTTCTTCTCGCTCTATGCGTTCATGTTCGTGACGGTGCTGCCGCGATGGCTGGGCCTGGGCGGCGCCGTCGTCCAAATCACGATCGGCCAGATCGCGCAAAGTGTCGGTATCTACCTGGGGGTGCCGTTCGTGGCGGGCTTCGCAACCTGGAAGATCCTCACCTCGCGGATGGGCAAGGTCTGGTATCGCGAGCGTTTCGTTCCGAAGATCAGTCCGCTCACGCTGATCTTCCTGCTCTTCACGATCGTCGTCATGTTTTCGATCAAGGGCGAGAAAATCGTGCATCTGCCGCTCGACGTGGTGCGCATCGCGATTCCGCTGCTGCTCTACTTCACTATCATGTTCGCGCTTTCCTTCGTGCTAAGCCGCGCCGTCGGCGCAACCTATCCGCAGACTGCGACGCTGTCTTTCACCGCAGCGTCCAACAACTTCGAGTTGGCAATTGCAGTCGCGGTAGCGACCTTCGGCATCGACAGCGGTGCCGCATTCGCCGCAGTAATCGGTCCGTTGATCGAGGTCCCGACGATGTTTGGCCTGGTGAATGTTGCCCTATGGGCTCGACGCAGTTATTTTCCGACGTCGCCGGCCGCAATAGATTTGGCCGATCAGCGGAACGCCAGGAGAGCGTAGCAATATCGAACCTCGCGGCGAAGGTCGCGAAAAGATTAGGAGCATCTCAGCTCCGCGTGCCCTAGGTGAGT
Source organism: Deltaproteobacteria bacterium (assembly GCA_003161515.1). Lineage (GTDB taxonomy): Bacteria > Desulfobacterota > Binatia > Binatales > Binataceae > Binatus. The sequence goes on along the minus strand of PMOH01000433.1, from coordinate 3,112 downwards.
CGATGCGCCTCGGCATTCAGAAAGATCCGGGGTCCCTCGGCTACGCTCGGGATGACACTAGGAAGGAGGCGCCGCCGCGAACCTAATTCGCTTTCAGTCGCGGATCGTCGTCCTCGACGCATTGTGCGTTGCACAGAACGCAGCGCAGTTCGGGATTGCGCTCGGCGCGATGCGGGCCGGCCGCGTCGGCTTGAGTCTCAGCCGCCAGCGCTTGATCGTGCAGGCGCGATTTCGCCGCCTCACATCCCTCGTTATGCGGAAACTTGCGCCTGATATTCCACTGGCTCAGTGGAACGCCTCGGTTTACCTCACCGGTGCCCGGTACTCTGGGCGGGACCATCAAGTACCAGCCCACCAGCGCGAGCGCGGCTGCATGGCGGATAGTCATTCCGTCGAAATATCAAACTGCCGCGCGACCGACAAATCGTGAATCGGTTAGCGGCAAGTACGGTCCAGCGCGAATTTTGCGGAGGCGTTCTTCGACGCGCCCATGTTGTAGTTGTAGCTGAAGAGGACGTCGTAGGCGCCGTTTTCGAAAATCGGGCCGAGATACTGGAGCGTACGCCCGCTGTTGAGGTCGATATAGTAAGGTGCGCGCTGGAAGTTTCCGCCGCGCGCAGGATGTTCGGTAATCGTGATGCTCGCGGCAGTTGGACGGCCCTGGTAGTCGATCACTGCGACGATCATTCCGTCAGTGTGGTACCGATTCGTCGGACATCCCTCAGTGCCCGTGATCTTCGATCCCGGCGGGTAGATTTTGGTACCTGCCGGGAGCTTGGCCTGCGAGCCCATCCCAGTCACCGACGAATCGACGAATGCGAAGCCAGTCAACGTGCCGCCGTCCGCAAAAGCCGATGGAACAAACGCACCGACGCAGCATGCGGCGACCAAGACGATGATAAATGCGCGCATAATGATTACCGAGCGGTGCGCTGGAGAACCTTAATCGGCGGATTCAACGCAGGTTGGCGACAATACACGGAGATTCGTTCTTCCTGTAACAGCGTGCCGGTAGCATGCACCGCACTCGGGCTAATAAACAATGATCATGAAAATAAAAGCGCGAACTTTAGCGACGGTGTTCGTTCTGATCGGTTCATTTCTGGTGGCGCCCAGCTTCGCCAGAGCCGACGACTGGTACCAGGGACGCCAGGGCCAATGGGTCCAGCAGAACAACGCGTGGCGTTTCCGCGACCACGACGGCAACATATACCGGCAGCACGGCAAGAGCTGGTCATGGTACAACGGACGTCATCATGGTGCGGTGGGCAGCGCTTACCACAATCGCCCGGCCGGCGACAATCAGACCTATAGCCAGTTCCAGAATTCGGGCGGACATTAAGACCAACGGCCTGCCTACTGCGCTGGCCTGACTCGCGCGTCCTTGGAGTCAGGCCATGCGCAGTTCAATCTGCGCCTACCAGCCGATCACTTGCGCGGGCATTACTGGAGCGGCCTGTCCGCGCGGATCGGCGCCGCCTGAGAGCACGCCGGTCTTCGGATTGAGGCTCACGCCGAGCACGTGACCTTCGGACCACGGCGGACGGACTTCTATTTTATGACCGCGCGCGGCAAGGGCGTAGCGCACTTCAGCCGGCACTCGATCCTCCACGCGCACGACGCCGGGGCGATTGTCGTGCGGATAGAAGGTCGAGGGAAAATGCGGCGTCGAAAATTTCGGCGCTTCGATCGCAGCCTGCAGATCCATCCCGAAGTCGATCACGTTCAGAAAAAATTGCAGCGTCCATTGATCCTGCTGGTCGCCGCCGGGCGTGCCGAAGGCCAGGTACGGCTCACCCCGGTGCATCGCGAGCGACGGCGACAGCGTGGTGCGTGGGCGCTTGCCGGGCGCGAGCGCATTGGGATGACGCTCGTCGAGATAAAAAGTCTGCATCCGGGTCCCGAGCGGGAAACCGAGCGCGTCGATTACCGGCGAGCTGGGAATCCATCCGCCGCTCGCAGTGACGGCAATCATATTGCCGACGCGGTCGGCAGCAGTGACGTGAATCGTGCCGCCACCCCATGGACGCGCGCCGGCCGCAGGAGCGTCGCGCATCGCACGCATCGCAACCGGATCGCCCGGCCGCTGATCCATCGACGCGTGCGCGGAATCGATAAGCTCGCGACGAATCGCCGCGTATTGATCGCTCAGCAAACCCGCAAGCGGAACGTCGATAAATTCAGGATCGCCATAGTACGCCTCGCGATCGGCAAACGAGAGCTTGGCGGCCTCGATGACCGTGTGAATGTAGTCGGCGGAGTTGTGGCCCATCGCTCCGAGGTCGAAGCCCTCGAGCAATTTGAGCTGCTGCAAAAATACCGGCCCTTGCGACCATGGCCCGCACTTGAAGACGATGACGCCGCGATAGTCTGCGCTCACCGGAGATTCAAGCCGCGTCGTGAAGCGCTCGAGATCGGTCGCGGCCAGCAAGCCGCCGTTGACGTCGGACCATGCTACGATGTCGCGCGCGATGTCGCCGCGATAGAAGCGCTCGCGCGCCGCGTCGAGACCCGCCTCGCGTCCGCGATTCTTCGCGGATGATTCACTGTCGAGCACGCGCTTGAAAAAATCCGCGAGCGCGGGATTCTTCAGCACGCTCCCCGGCACCGGAACTTTGCCGTCGGGAAGATACACCCGCCCCGACGACGGCCACTTGGTGAGGAACCGCTTGGCGTTGCTGCGGAGCGACGCGCCAGCCCCGGCAATCGCATCGTCGGGCAGGTTCGGGTCGCCACACAATCCCACGTGCATCGGAAAGCCGTCGCTCGCGAGTTCGAGCGCAGGCTCGAGCACCTCGGCCAGCGACTTGGTTCCGAAATCCCGCAGCGCAGTCACGAGCGCATCGAAGGCCGCTGGAACTCCTGCCGCCAGCAGTCCGGCGCCGGGGATCAGCTCAATGCCGAGCGCGCGGAAGTGGGCGATCGTCGCGCGTGCCGGCGCCATCATATTGCCGTTGATAGCAATCACGCGGCGGGCACTTGCCGAATAAATCAGCATAGGCGCCTCGCCACCGATGGTATGCATATGCGGGTTGACGACGCCTTCGACGAATGTTGCAGCAATGGCGGCGTCGATTGCATTGCCGCCACAGGCGAACATTCGCGCACCGGC
>PMOH01000388.1 GCA_003161515.1 Deltaproteobacteria bacterium | reverse complement strand
AACCGCTGCGATGTTCGCCGCCTTGAGCAGTCCGGTCAGACGCACGAGCTCCGTCGTCAGATGGCGGTTGTAGAGCGCAATCAACTGCGACTGTATTCGCAGCTTCGCCATTGCGTCCGCCGGTACGGCTGACGGACATTCGATGGTCAAGTATCGGTGGACCAGCGGGAGGACCGCATGACTTTTTGCAATCGCGATGACGCTATCCCACTTGCGGACGCGCGCCGCGAGCTCCGAAGCCAGAGCGATGCGCGCGGGCGTTGCCGCCGTTGTCGCGCAGCACAACACCAGGCCCGCTTCATTAGACAACGCGGAATGATCGAGGAGAGCGTCGGATGCCACTGAGTTATGCACAATAGCCCGAAGCGCCAGCGGGGCCCAAGCGAGGGTTTGACACTAAGTTGATTGCGTGAGAATGGTCTACCACTCAGCCGCGTTGTAATAACAAATTGTAGAGATTTATGTCAGGGAGCCCAATGTAGGCAATCTAACGATGTTAACGAGGGTTATAAATCCGCTTGACGTAAACTAGGTAACATGGAAAGATGCGCGCTGCTCGTAAAAGCTTACTCAAATCTGTCTAAGACAAATCCCAAGCCCATTCGGATGTGAGAACGCTTTTGTAGGGGGACGTAATGCTGATAAACGAACTAAAAGCGAAAGGAGACTAGTTATGAAGGTTATGAAACGAGGATTGTTAACGTTAGTGATCCTACTCTTTTGCGTTGGATCGGTCAGGTTGGCCTTTGCCGCCACCGCCTGCGACGACTCAGACGAGCTTCCCAAGAACGGGACCTACAGTTTCTCGCTGGTGGGGTCTGACGTAATCACGGTGCACGACGTGCCGACCACGGCTTTTTCCGGCAGCTTCACGACCAAGTCCGTGACAGTGTCGGGATCAGCGTCCTTCAATGTTACCGGAGGCAGCTTCCTCCTGGATGACGACGGGAGTATCTGCACCGGAACTTTTACCGGGACCGGAGCTTGTCAAGCCCTTGATGTATTCGCGGGCACTATGAGTCTGACCGTCGCGAATCTGACCGACGTCACCCCCGGCGCTTGCGCTACCATCGACGCGGGCGTTCCGACCGGTGCTCTGACCCTTCAGTACGGTACGTTCAACTCTCATGCCGGGATGTTCCTGATGGACACAGACACCAATACGTATTCGGTGGTGGGTGAAGCACAGGTTCAGTAATCAACGAACAAGCCAGATCTCCGATGAAACAACAATCAATGAAGATTTCACAACAGCTTCGCACCGGAAATCCATCAATCCCGGCGATGCTGCAAAGCAGGAGTCGAACAATGAGAAAGTTTTCCAAACAATTAAAGTTCCTCGCGCTCGGTCTGATTCTGGTTGGGTCCTTGGGTTTATCTATGTCGACCAAGGTGACCCTGGTGGGCACCGCCAACGCCGCTCCCACGGCTGACTCCAACTGCCCTACTATCTCAGGCAGTGGCCCGCTGAAAGCCAATGAGTCTTATGGCTTCTATGCCATGGGAGCCGATTCGAGCGGGGGCGCAAATGCAACCGTGACGATGGTTGGTACGGTCGAAACGGACACAAAAGGCTGCCCTTTCGCAGTGTTTTTCGGGTTCAACGACAACGGCACCGCGTGCACGGGCACCTTCGGGGTTGTTACCACAAAAAATGCTTTGCCCGCTAATACGGGCACGATGACTTGGACGCCAGTCACCGGGTGCATCCTCCCCGCCAATGTCCTAGAGTTCAACTACGCAAATTCTCCGACATCGAAGGCTATGTATATTTCCAACAATGGCGGCGGTTCCGGCCTGGGTCCTGACTTGGTCGTTGGCGGAAAGCTTCAAGACGATGCGGCGCCGGACGAGACCATCGTTGGTCCTGGTAGTATTGGTTCGAGCTCAGTTGGCGCAAAGGATCGCAAATAAGCTGACGGTGTATATTTGAGGCGAAATCGGACGGACCACTGTGACGCATAATCGATGAGCGGAATAGTCGCAATGTTCAACCTCGACGGACGGCCAGCCGATCCGCGGGTGGTTGGACGCATGCTCAACTCGATGCGTCACCGTGGTCCCGATGGCCAGGCCTCATTCGCGAGCGGCCCGGTTGCGTTCGGCCACGCAAGGCTCTGGAGCACAGAGGAATCGCGGCGAGAGCATCAGCCGTTGCGTGACGACAGCGCGCAACTCGCGCTGGTCTTCGACGGCCGGGTGGACAATCGCGCCGAACTGCGGGACGCACTCGCTACAGATGGAATGCCGCCGCGCGACGATACCGACGGCGAGTTGGTGTTGCGCGCATATCAATGTTGGGGCGAGGAATCTCCTGCGCGGATAATCGGCGACTTTGCCTATGTCATCTGGGACGGAGCGCGCAAGCGACTTTTCTGCGCGCGCGATCCTTTGGGGGTCAAGCCGCTCTACTACCATCTGGATGCGAAGCGGTTCGTTTGCGCATCGGAGTTGCAGGCGCTGTTGCTCGAGCCCGAGTTTTCGACCGAACCCAATGAAGGGATGGCGGCGGAGATCATGTGTGGGCGGGTGCTCGATCCCGAGGAAACGCTCTTCCGCGAAATTCTTCAGGTGGTGCCCGGGAATTATCTCGCTATCGATTCCGACCAGGTGCGCAAGCGCCGCTATTGGAGCCTGAACAGCGCCCGCGAGATCCGCTACTCGACCGATCAGCAGTACGCGTCGCATTTTCGGGAGCTGTTCAGCGAGGCCGTGCGATGCCGTCTGCGGCATCCGGGAACTGGAATTGCCGCTCAGTTGAGCGGCGGGCTGGACTCGTCGTCAGTCGTATCGATGGCGGCGTCGCTCAAACGTGGAGGTACGGCCGATTCAGCTCCATTCGAAACGTTCTCTCTGATCTCGCCTGAGCCCAAAGACAGCGAGCGCAGTTATATCGATGCGGTCGTAAGCAAATGGGAACTGCGCGCGACGATGCTCGGGCCGGGACCGTTCAGTATCCCGAACGCCATCGAGCAGACGCGCCGGTTCAGCGACATTCCCGATTTTCCGAACGACACGGCGATAACTTCGCTGTATCAGGATATTTGCGACAAGCAATATCGGGTGATGTTGACCGGAATGGGCGGCGACGAGTTGTTTTGGGGCCACCAGGAGTTCTATGCGGATGCGGTGCGCGGATTGCGGGTCGGGAGCATCGTCCGGCGCTATCGCGATGATCGCCGAATGAAGGCTCTGGATCCTGACACCTATAGCGCATCGAAAAAGCTGTTTCGATTTGGAGTCGCGCCGGTGATTCCCAAATCGCTGAAGCGAGTCGCCAGGACTTTCGTAGGAAGCGCGAACTTTCCTGTCTGGCTTAACCCTGATTTCGTTCGCCGCACCGACCTGGTAGCGCGCCTGAGCGGTGAGCATTGGCGCCAGCGTAGCGAGCCGTTAAAGCCGCACGAGCGAGTACTGCCTTTGGGAGCCGCCTTCGCGCTGGGGAAAATCGAACAACTCGGCGCTCGATATGGAATTGAAGTGCGGCATCCGCTGTACGATCGGCGCATGGTTGAATTCGCAAACGCGATTCCCGACGAGCAGCGCCGCAAAGGCACCTGGCAGCGACACGTGATGCGTCAGGGGATGACCGGACTTCTGCCGGCGGCGGTCCATCAGCGGGTCGATAAGGCGTCATTTGACTGGTCGTTTTCCGATGCCATTGCCGACGAAGAATTTGGCCGTGTGCTTGAGTCTCCTCGAATTGCGGCGGCCGGATGGATCGATGGACGAAAAGTGCGGACCGAATGGGAAGCGTTCCGAGCCGGGAACAGCGAGTATCGGACTCAGTTTTTCACGACGGCGGCTATCGAGCTGTGGTACAGGGAAATGCTCGAGAGCGCTAAATCGCGAAACGAAGGCGCCAAGGTGTGCGCGTAATACCGGAATTCAAACTAGATTAACGTTGCGCAGTTGAAACAACCACGAAATGGAGATAGTGTGTGCCGTCATGAATGAGGGAAATAAGAAGAAAATCGTTGCAAAACGCCCGTACTCTGCTCCTAAGCTCGTCGAGTACGGCTCGGTCTCGAAATTGACTGAAGCCAAGTCAAACGGGTCTTCGGACATCGGATCGACGACCAAGCATAACGTTTAGTTCGCGCAAAGGCCGGTTCCAGTTCATCGCTGGAACCGGCCCTCGCAATCCAAAGGCATCACGCTGAACGCGCATAGTGTTCGAGTACACTGTCTATGGCCTTGCGATCAGCTCTGACGTAACTCTCCGCCAGTTGGATCGGCTCGAATCACCCAAGGCTCTCGATGGGTATCCTCGAGTCCGGTTGCGCCTCAAACCCTCGAAATACAAACGCATTCACGCTGCGGATTGGTTTCAATCCTACGCGAATCCGGAGGGAAGGCCGGTACTGCGCCAGGCGAAAGTCGACGGCGGATACCTGTTGAACTTTCCTGAGCTAGCCGATTTCTTTGTCTCGCGGAACGGGCGCGAAGTCACGTGCAGCTGGCCGTATGCGCACGGATCGATCGAGACGATCTGTCATCTCGCGCTCGATCAGGTGCTGCCATGCGTCGCGAATCTGCTCGGACTGCTTGCACTGCATGCGACCGCGGTCGTCACCTCGCATGGACTGTGCGGCTTCGTCGGCACGGCAGGCACCGGCAAGTCCACGCTCGCTGCCAGTTTCGCCATGGCCGGGTACCCCACCTTCTGCGACGACTGCCTGGTGGTAGTTGAAAGCCGGAGCGGACTCGTCGCCGAGCCGGGCTATCCGGGCGTGCGGCTGTGGGAGGACTCGGCACGATCGATCCTCGGAGATCGCGCCGGCGATCATCCGGCTATCGGGCACTACACGAACAAGCGTGGAGTCGAGCGGCTGGGCGAATCGAAGGCCTTTCCGCGGCGGCCGACTCCGCTCATCGCGATTTATATCGTGACTCGCGATACTTCGAAAGCGGCTCCGAAGATAGATGAACTCTCCGCGCGCGAGAGCTTTGCCCAGTTGTTGCGATCGACGTACCGATTGGACACGACGGATACCGCGATGCTCAGTCATGAGTTTCAGGCGCTCCACTCACTTGTTGGCCGGGTTCCGGTGCGACGGCTTGAGATCGCGAGCGACTTCGACCGGCTGCCTGCGGCTCGCGAAATCGTTCTCGCCGATCTCTCACTCATCGGAAATTGACGGCGGACAGGCCAGGTTTGTATCGAGGAAATCGGTGCGGTAACGTTACGACCGACTGGTTTAAAGGGGACAAAACGTGAGTGCGATCAGGTTGTTGGACCAATCCCGGATAGCTGTTTCGCCCGGTCAGGTTTCGTGCGATCTCGCCGGAGAGGTCGCGATTCTGAATCTGAAAGATAGCGTTTACTACGGGCTTGATTCCGTCGGCGCCAGCGTCTGGAGTTTGATCCAGCAACCGAAAACTTTCGCCGAGATTCGCGACGCACTGCTTGGCATCTATGAAGTGGACAGCGCGCAGCTCGAGTCCGACCTGCAAGTTCTTCTCGGAGAGCTTTCAGAGCGGGGATTGATCGAGATACAGACATGACGCGGCCATTTGATGGCCTTACAGCCGCCGTCGCGGTAACCACCTCCTGAATCGCGGCGATTGTTCCCCTTGCTGCATGAGGTTAGCTTTCTCCGGGCATCATGCAGACTCCCGGCAATCGATGGTTCCCGCAGAGCGCGACGCGTGACGCGCGACTGCTGCTGACGACGCGCGCGCTCCGCGGCCTGGCCGACGGCGCCGTCAGTGTGTTGCTGCCTGGATACCTGACCGCGATCGGGTTCAGTCCGCTGCGCGTCGGCGCGATCGTGTTCGGCACGCTGCTGGGATCGGCGGCGTTGACGCTGTGGGTCGGGCTGGCGACCGATCGGCTGGGACGGCGTCGAGTCCTGCTCGCGGCGTGCGCGCTGATGCTGCTGACGGGAATCGGGTTCGCCATCACGACCAGCTTCTGGCCGCTGTTCGTCGTCGCCGTTGTCGGCACGCTGAATCCGTCGGCCGGCGACGTCAGCTTGTTTCTGCCGGTCGAGCAGGCGGCGTTGGCCGAGGCGGCTGAGCCGCGCGATCTGACCGCGATGTTCGCGCTGTACAACGTCGCGGGTGCATTCGCCGGCGCATTCGGCGCACTCGCCAGCGGCGTGCCCGCGATACTGGCGACGCGCCACGGATGGGCGCTCGCGCCGGCGCTGCGCTCGGGCTTCGTCGCATACTCGATCCTCGCGGTCGTCGCGTTCACATTCTATCGGCGTCTGTCACCGGACGTCGAAGTCGAACGCCAGCCGGTAAGGCGCGCTCCGCTGGAGAAGTCGCGCGCAATTGTTTACCGGTTGTCGGCACTGTTCAGCATCGACGCGTTCGGTGGCGGATTCGTGATTCAGTCGCTGCTGGCGCTATGGCTGTTCCGCCGCTTCAACCTGTCGGTCCAGGTGGCAGGTGCATTTTTCTTCGCGGCAGGATTGCTCGGATCGTTTTCGCAGTTCATTTCGGCGGCGCTGGCGGCGCGTTTCGGCCGCATCAACACGATGGTCTTCAGTCATCTGCCGTCGAACGCGATGTTGATACTGGCGGCGCTGATGCCGACGCCGGCGCTGGCGATGGGATTTCTGCTTCTGCGCTCATCGACCTCGCAGATGGACGTTCCCGCGCGCCAATCGTACGTGATGGCGGTGGTGCCGCCCGAGGAGCGCGCCGCCGCGGCGACCGTAACCAACGTTCCGCGGAGCCTGGCATCAGCGTTCGCGCCGTTGCCTACGGGCGCGATGCTGAATCACTCGTCGTTCGGATGGCCCCTGATTTGCGCAGGCACTCTAAAAACAATCTACGACATCCTGCTACTAATCCAGTTCCGCGCAGTAAAACCCACCGACGAATCGTGATCCATTGTGGTTCCTTTGCTCGGCATCGCGTAGGAACGGAAAGAAACACTGTTCTAAATCCGAATTTGCCAGATTTTGGAAATTTGTTGACATTTCCTTCTCCTCCGTTCTTCCACCAGTTCGAAACGGGGAGGCCCCGGGACGATCTGGTGATCGGTGGAGTGAGGAAGGCGTGTAGTGATGAATCTGATTCGGTTGGAGTCGGGATTGAAGGTGAGTGAATTTGGAAATGGCGGCTGAGAGAAGTCATAGCTGCATTATGGCAGAGGCTGCATTATGGCAGAGCGGGATGACAACCGTTGTCCGCGGACTGTCTGATTACAGGGGGGCGAACTATCGATACAGCGGAGCTGCGGCGGTGGAGATTCGATTCAGCGAAGTTCGGACCTCGTAAAGAAGATCGTCGCCGGGAATGTTCGGATCTTGTCGGCAAACTTCGTAGCCCAGAGCCATTGCATACTCGCCGAATGCGATCTCATAGGAGAGCCTTCGAAACGCAGTGTCCTGTACATTGCCATCTCCAAGGGCTGCTTTCACGACCGGATGATCCAGATTGATCAAAATCGTGAGCGAAACAGCATCGTACTTGGAGCGTCCTTCCTCTTTGCCCAGATTTCGATATGCGACCGCGAAACCTCCCTTCGGTCGCGAATTCCGCGTACCTGAACCGCCCATTGGATCGACAGAGTCCGTTCCAACGTCATCTCTCAAACCTTTTGTTGTCACCTTGGGTGCTTCCCTACCAACTCCGCCCCCACTAGTTTCCCCTCTTCCCGTCTTGGGTAGCCGCCCTGGCTCTTGCTCACCAGCTATCCAAGTTTCTGGTTCGGCTCCGCCTGTGAGTGCGTCACCGAAGGTAGCTTCGGTGCTGCCAGGACGAGCCGACGCCGAGCGGATCTCATGAAGTCGCTGGCGAACATCGTTGAAATCTCGATTGATTATTTCTGCGATCTGTTTGGCCTCAAGCGCAAGCCGACGCGCCTGTTCCGACTTACGAGCTTCCTTGGCGTCCCGCAGAAGATCTTGCCGAACTTCCTCGAGCCTCGAACCGATGAAGCTTAGCAAGGCTGCAGCAACCGGATGCCTCGGGTTCAGCTGCATAGAGCGTGTCGAGTCGTAAGGTTGGATCGGACTATCGGCGGTCTCGAGCGCGGGAACGTCTACCTCGCCAAACAAGTAGTTGCCGAATTCTTTTTTCTCCAGCCCTGCGCACTCCTTGGCGACCAGGTTTCCTGGGCCAGCAGTGATCAGCACTCCTTGATCTTCTTCGCTGAGAGGAGCTTGCGCAACCTTGATGACGAGTTCGACATCGCCAATTTTCTGCGCCTGTTGAGCGGTTGGTCGAAAGGTAGATGTCTTAGCAACCGAAATCTCACGGTAGGAACAGACATAGTCATTTACCGCTACTTCGGGGCGGCGATATCGGAACGCGGATAGGTGCCGCTCGATGTACTCAATGATCGAGGCAGTGTTGATTCGGTCAAGTACAATGTCACTGACTGTGACGGTGGTTCCGTTCGGAAAGTCCGTCGCCTCGTTCCGGATCAGCCAATCAACCGGCACGCTCTTGCCATCCGAAACGTCTATAGTTTCTCGTCGAAGTTCAGTTACGTTTCTTAGCCCGTTTCGACGAGTATCAACACGTAGGATATTTGCGATTCCGAACGCGGCAGATTTCCCTGTTCCGAATTTGCCCCTTCCAGGCTGTCCGGCGCGTCGATCCAAATTCTCAGCATGCATTGTGAAAAAATGCTGCAAATCATCCGAATCCATTCCGCGCCCGTTGTCTCGGAACTCTATTTCTCGCTGTCGCTGTCGAACGAAGACCTGAACTCGGGGTTGGACGCCGCTATCGATATATTGAAGGCTGTTAGCAACGTATTCCCATGCGACTGAAGCTTCCGTCTTGAAGTGTGCGGCCGAGGCTAAGATGTCGCGTCCAACATGCGAGGTCACTTTAATCGCAGATGCGTTGCTCATCAATTTCTCCTTTCGTCTTGTACCAGTTCTGCCATTCGAGTCAGGAACTCATCAAATTCGCGTTCTTCACCAAGTAGCGCCAAGATTCTGGTTATCTTTGCGGACCTCATCGAACCAACTGCGTAGCTGTCAATCCGGAAAACTTCAGCAGCTTCTCGTGGAGTGACCGCGACTTTTCTCTCCAGCCACTTGGTCCATGCGGCGGTGGAAACGATTCGAGCGCGCTCGCGTCTCCAGCGTCTCTCATCAATGGACCCTGCCCTCGACTGCTCGCGCTTTCTATTGAGGTCAGTATTCCGAAGTTTTTTCGAATTCCGTCTTGCCCAATTCAGCCCAGCTCGGCTGAGCATCCATCCGTTCTTCCCAGTGCCCGTGAGCAGGGCGCCATTTCCGACCTTTTTGTGGTTGGAAAGGACCACTCGTACCAATTCGAGATTTATCTGATCAGGGTATTTCCGCCAGCAAAATATTCCTGGTGCGAGCTTGTGTGCTTCGATGGCTACATCTTCTGTGTCCACAACGTGCTGGTCGCCCCCTGAAAGAAATAGGGCCAAAGCTACGATGTCCATCTGGGACGGTTCTGTCAAGCTATTTTTATCGTTTTTTTTCATTGCCTTGGCCTAGTCGAGATTAAAGTTTAGTATGGCAAGATGCTTTACTCCTTTAAAGGGCTTGCAGTCTGGGGGGATAGAGGGGCCCCACTACTACCAACGTCGCTACGGCAAGCTTGGAAATACGAGAAATTGCCTAACTGGGCGCTCAAAGACGCTGGTCTTCCTTCGGGCTCGACACTTTCAGAGTTGGATTCGAAGGTCTGGGTCACGATGCATTCGTTCAGTAGTAGACTTCGCAACTATTTGATCAGATTCCTAGGCTCACGTCGTCATCAAATCGCTGATCGGCCCGTGTTCGCTGAGCAATGGCCGTTCGGCTTTGATCCGGCCAGACTTACATTAAAGGTGCGCACACGAAACGCGCTTGAAAGCTCGAAATTGCTTGAATCCGAGACAGCATTGTCGCAGGTGACATACGGTGATCTCTTCCGCATTAAGGGGATGGGTGCGCTGTCGATTCTTGATTTCTCATGTGCTGCAGAGAATGCGATTGGCGCGCTCAACTCGCAAGTCAGTTCCTCCGAAGTCAGCGCGTCGATTGCCTTGCCGGATTGCGATTCAGAAACCGCGCCGGATCAATTTGATGAGACCGCTCGCGAGGTCACAGAAGAACATGACGGCCGGCTAGATTCCGCTCGTGAGTATCTCTTTTCCTTGCTTGGCGAGACTTGGGTTCACCAAATCAGTGAACGCGATCCGCGCTTTGCGCGGCTGTTACCTCCGGGAGAGGGAACGATCGCCGAGCGAATCGAAGCGCTCCTGACAGCTCCGCCAACCGCATTCTTTGCTGACGAAATCGCCCTTGAATCGGCAATACCTAAAGTTCGACTTGAGTACGACCGAATAGATGCTCTCCAATTGGATGTGGCGCTGCGCGAGTACATGTCGGCGCTTATGCGGCGAGCTACCGGACCGAGGTTAGACGCGCTAATCGCGCGCTTCGGTTGGGCGGGACGACCCCCGCTGACCCTCGAAGAAGCCGCCAAGAAGATCGGCGTGACACGCGAAAGGATCAGACAGATACAGAACCGTATCTTAAATCGCATGCCTGACCACGAAATCGTGATGCCTGCGCTCGATCGCGCAATTGAGATCGTTCAAAGTAGCGCGCCTCTTTCGGTCGAAGCCGCCAAGAACTTGCTGGTGGAACACAGAATATCTCAGCAGCGCTTCCACCCGGCGAGCCTACTAGAAGTATGCAAGACATGCCGACGCACTCCTCCTTTTCAAATTGCCCGCACGAATCAGCGCGAATTCGTGACCTCGAGTTCTACGCAGGCATTCGCAATTCCAATCATTCGAATCGCGTACATTCAGGCAGGCGCGTCCGGAGTTTCTAATGTCCAGGAACTGATTGAAGAATGTCTTCAGAAACGGATTAGAGTGACGGAGAAGGACGTTCGGGAAGTGCTGAGCCGCCTTTCGAACGTCGAATTTCTCAATGGGGATTGGTTTTGGAGGCCCGACGGGAAACGAGAACGTAACAGGCTGCGAAACGTTACTCGTAAGATGCTTTCTGTCGCTTCTTCAATCGGTCTCGGTGATCTGCGAGAAGGCATTCGCCGAGAGTACAGTTGGCGGGTCACACGAAGCTCAACGGGCGGTTGGCGGCTTTTCGTTCCATCGCGGCCGGTCCTCGAAGCATTTTATCGCGCAAATCCTGAGTTCGTGGTCAGCGAAGCGGGTTTTGTCTCGTCAGTGGAACCGTTGGACTATCGAGACGAGTTAGCCCGAACCGATCAGATCCTCGTCCGCGTGCTGAGGGCTTCACCAACCTGCATCCTCGACCGTGCGGGATTCGCTAAGGGATGCATTGAGTCCGGAATGAACGAGAACACTTTTTCAGTGTATTCTTCTTACAGCCCGATCATCGAACATTTGGGAACCGATCTTTGGACGCTGCGCGGGGTCCACGTTGATCCGGCGGCGGTTGAAGCCATCAGAGCAGCGAATCTAGCTGTACCACGACAAAAGCGGGTCGTTGACCACGGCTGGACCAAGAATGGACACCTGTGGATTGGCATACGCCTGCCATCATCGACTCACGGGTTCATTTTCTCGATTCCGAGCGCCGTCCGCCGCCTAGTTGAAAACAGAGAGTTTTCAGCTCTCTCTGAGAAGGGACTGCCGTGTGGCAATGTTCGCGTGAATAGTGAAGGAGCATGCTACGGCTTCGCAAGCTTCCTCACGCGGAGAGGCGCAGATGAAAATGACATTCTCATAACCGAATTTGACATCGAAGATGACGTTGTGAGGCTGAGGCTGGGGGGCGACGAACTTCTTGAGCAATATAGCCCTGACGATTGAACTGCGGGTTGGATATGAATATCCAACAACCAGTGTTCACCACTATGCGCACCATTCCTCGACATTTGGAGAGGGTGAGGGTGAGGGACATTTGTACGGCGCGATTGTCTGTTGCGCCGCACATTTCGGAATCCCGGAAATTTGGTCCTCACCCGCCGCTCGAGGACGAACGGCGACCTCTCCCGACGACGGGCGAGGTAAGAGGGAAGCTAGGTCCTCAGAACGACCATGCCGTCGCGGGTCGCGAGGCGGCCTTCGCCGCTTAGGGTTTCGAAGAAGATGACGGCGGCTTCGCGGGCTAGGATGCGGACTGTTAGCGTCGAGGGCATAGTGACCATTGCGCCGAAACGGGCTGTTACTCTTTCGATGCTGGTGGGATCTTTGCCGGCTTCGGTTCCGATAATGCGCGAAACGGCCAGCGCTAGCGTTGCGGTTCCGTGCAGGATGATCTCGGGCAAGCCGGCGGCGCGGGCTACCGATGCGTCGGTGTGTATCGGATTAAATATTCGCGCGCATTCGGTGTAGATGTGCGCCGTGCCCGCGGGCACATCGACCTGGCATTCGGATAGCGGCTCGCCTTCCTCGACCAGCGGCTCGCTTGGCAAAGGCGCAAGCTTGGCGGGGGCATCGGGACCCTTCACTTCGACGCCGCGATAAATGGCGCCGTACCAGCTCGTGCAAACCGGCTGGCCACTCTCGTCGACGGTGTCGAGTCGCGTGACCAGGTACGCGCCCGGCTTGCGCCTCTCGACTCCCGCGACCGTGAGCTGAGTCGTCAGCCGCGCTGGCGGCCGAATCGCGCGATACAGCACGGTGTCGTGCGTCGCATGCACTCCGCGCATCGCCTCGTCGCGCGTAAGCGAGGTCTTTTCGAGCAGCGAACGCATCGCGACCTGCACCGGCCATTCGAAGCAAACCGGGAACATCGGATGCGCGATCACGCCGCGAGTCGTGTCCATGTAGCATGGAAGCGCGTCGCCGAGCGCCGCGGCGTACGCCATCGTCCAGCGCGAATCGATCTCGCTGACCATTGGCGCGCCGGCGCTCCCGACGATCGAAGATTCAATCGGCATGACAGCTACTTCTACCCGCCGTCCGCTGCGCCGTCCACCGCAGTCGCGAACCACGTCGCGGGTCTTCGCGGTATCTACATCTGTGGAGTTGCGACGTTACCAGGCTTGCCAAGCATCCAGGAGTCGAGCATTTCCGCTAGCGCCTGAAGTTTTACCGGCTTGCTCAGGTAGTCGTCCATTCCGGCGTCGAGGCATCGGGCGCGATCGTCTGCGGTCGCGTGCGCGGTGAGCGCTATCACCACGGTGTGCCGGGCGCTCCCTTCGCACCGTCTGATTTCCGCAACCGCCTGATAACCGTCCATCTCAGGCATCTCGCAGTCCATCAGGACAATATCGGAGCCGTGGTCAGATACGATCTCCAACCCTCGCCGAGCGCTGTCGGCAATTTCTCCAGTATAGCCGAGCGCGGAAAGCTGCTTCGCACCGATGGTTCGATTCACGAGATTGTCGTCCACCAGCAGCACCCGCACTGCCTTGCGCCAGGGCGGCGGCGGTTCATCGACGGTCGGGCTGACAGGCGTGGTTCTGAATTTCTCGACCGCGGCGCGATTGGTGCTTCCGCACAGCTCGAGCAGACGACTGAACAGGTGCGATGGGCGAATCGGCTTCGTAATCCACGCATCCACTTCGTCGGTCGCACTTCTCACGCCGCCCGCGCTGAACATGATCACCTTGCAATGGTCCTTGCCGCAATGATCCTTGATCGCACGCGCCACACTGAGCGATTCCGTGTCTGATCCTTGCTCATCGACGAGCGCGATGAGCTGTTCTTCGCTGCCTGCCGGATCTCGATTCAACATCTCCGGCACTTCGGCCCTGCTGCCGACCGCGACGTTGCTGACTCCCCACGACGATAGATAGTCGGCGATGACTTGACGGCTCGCTGCACTGTCGCTGACGACCATCGTGCGCATCGCCTTGAAGCATGAAATTGCGGACGCACTCATCCACGGATGAACAATCTCGACGCCCTTTTCGAGGCGCGCGGTGAAATGAAAGTTCGATCCTTTTCCCGGCGCACTTTCGAAACCGATTTCGCCTCCCATCTGCTCGATCAACTTGGCCGCAATCACAAGGCCGAGCCCGGTGCCGCCGAAGCGCCGGCTGGTCGATCCTTCCGCCTGGACAAACGGCTGGAACAGGCGCCCCTGCGCCTCGAGCGGAATTCCAATCCCCGTGTCTATCACATCGAAACG
>PMOH01000178.1:16980-17564 GCA_003161515.1 Deltaproteobacteria bacterium | reverse complement strand
GTGATGTAGGTCTGGATGAAGATGAGCAGGAAGGCCAGCAGCAGTTTCAGTTCGAGCGCGGACCCGATTCGCGCGAAGTAGTCGAACTTCATCGACGCCTTCAAGTCCGTCAGCCGCATCGCCCCGCTAATCACAATAATTCCCAGCACGCCGATCGTGAACGGGTTGTAGAAACGGAAGCCCGCGATCAGGCTCGCGCGGCGCGCACTCTCGTTGGGCGCAGTCTCGGCGGCCGGAATCAGCATATAAATGACCGCGAACTGCGCGCCGACGTAAGACGCCATCGCGCACAGATGCAGCCACATCAAAAATTCCCCACCACTCATCGCGCCACCGACACTACCACAGCCCTTTTGTCATTGTGATGAAGCGAGCAGACATGGAGCGCGCGCAGCGCGCGAACTCGGATACCGGAACCGGCTTCGCGTGTGGNNCGCTAACGCTCCCGTCGTCAGGCTGACACAAAAAGCGAAGCTGTCCGCTGCTCAATTCGCTCTCAAGCCCGATGACATTTGAAACCCGAAAGCGACAACGGAGCGGGCAACGACAGAAACCAAAAGTACTGGGTGCATGGGTCACCCCTG
>PMOH01000178.1:0-16974 GCA_003161515.1 Deltaproteobacteria bacterium | reverse complement strand
CGCCCGCCGCGCAGGCGATTGTTTCTGTGCTCGCGCGCTCAGATCACCGGATCGAAATCCAGCGCCCCCGTCCGCGCCAGTCGCGAGTACCAGTGCCCGCTCTCCTTGACGATTCTCTGCTGCGTTTTGAAATCGCAGTGCACGATTCCGAAACGCTGCTGGAATCCCTCCGCCCATTCGAAGTTGTCGGTGAACGTCCACAGGAAATAACCGCGCACGTCGGCTCCCGCTTTCATCGCATTCCCGACCTCGAAGATAAATCGCCGCAGAAAACTGACGCGCCTCTGGTCGTTGACTTTGCCGTCCGCCCCCGGCCCGTCGCCGTACGAGCATCCGTTCTCCGTCACGTACAGCGGGACGCCCGGATAGTCCTTGCTGATGTGCCCGATCATTTCCGACAGCGCGGGCGGATACACTTCCCATCCAAACTCGGTGACTTCCTCGCCGCCCGGCCGCACCTGCTTCACGCCCATGTAGCGATCGTGCGTATCGTGCGCGACCACCGCGCGCGTGTACAGGTTGATCCCGATGAAGTCGAGCGGCGCCTTGATCAGGTCCATGTCGCCGGCGCGAATCTCGACATGATCCTCGACCTTGCCGTGCAGGTACGCCTCCGGATATTTGCCGCGCATCACGGTGTCGAGAAACCACAGGTTGTAAAATCGATGCCACCGCTCGGCCGCCGTCCTATCCTCGAGCGACCCGGTTTCCGGATGCACCGGCGACATGCTGAACGCGGTGCCGACCGCCTCGGGATGAGTTTTCGCTTCGCGAATCGCCCTGACCGCCATGCCCTGCGCGAGATTAACCGTGTGCGTAGCTTTGATCGCATCGCCGATGTCGTGGCGTCCCGGCGCGTGGATCCCCAGGTGATAGCCGAGAATCGTGAAAATCCACGGCTCGTTGAATGCCATCCAATGCTTCACGCGATCGCCGAGCGCGTTGGCCACGACGCCCGCGTAGTCGCGAAAATATTCGGCGAGGTCGCGATTCGGCCACCCGCCGGCATCCTCGAACGCCTGCGGCAAATCCCAATGATAGAGCGTCACCCACGGCTGGATATTGCGCGCGAGCATCTCGTCAACCACGCGCCGATAAAAATCGAGCCCCTTCTGATTCACCGCCCCCTTGCCGTCAGGCATGATGCGCGGCCACGAGAGCGAAATCCGCGCCGCATTAAGCCCAAGCTGAGACATCAACTCGATATCGTCGGCATAGCGATGGTAAAAATCGCAAGCAACGTCGCCCGTATCGCCATGCTTAATCTTCCCAGGCGTGTGCGAAAACCGATCCCAGATGGATTCCCCCTTCCCATCTTGGTCGAAGCCGCCCTCGATCTGATAGGAAGCAGAAGCAGTCCCCCACAAAAACCCTTTAGGAAACGAAACAGGCGCCATAACCAGTTTTGTTATCACAGCAATAAAAAATTGGCGACCCCGCCCCGCCCCACACCGCCGCACGCGATTTATTTTCGCGCACGACCCAAGATTCCGCTCCGCATTCTGGCCGTCGTTGTGTCATTCTTCGCTTCGCTCTTGAATGACATAAAGACAAGAAGTGCGCACCAGAATCTTAAGCCGCGCGCGGATCAAATCGCGCCAGCGCATCATCTATTTCCGCGCGCTGAATTCGGACCCTCACCTTCGATCCTCTCCCTGACGGGGCGAGGGGAAGATCAGGACCGGGATTCTTCGCCGCGGCGGCTCTGAATGACACGGGAGGTGCCGCAGGCGGTCGGGGTTGGCGAAATCGCTTGAATTCCTTATGCGGGCAATAGCTTCTTGACCGCTGCTGATACCGTTCGTTGGTCGGTTGGGGACAGGGTTCCTGCCTTGTGGATGATTAGGCGGTTGTCGAGGGTGAACAGTTTCATTCGGACTTTCGAGCGCGATCGAAGTCCGGCCTTTTCAGAATCGATCGCTACGTCCATCGGCCAGGGCGGATTCGCGGCGCTGGTGATCATTGCCATCACGGTGTGGCCGCTCGCGCTGCTGAAGGTTTCCGATGAGAGAGCCAGCGCTGGGCGTCGCTTGACGGTGCGACTGTCGGTGAAGGGGAACGGCACCACGACGACGTCGAATGGCCTACAGGTCACGGTAAGACTTCTCGTCGTTGTCCGAGTTCCACTCAGAGAGAGTTTTCTCCAGAGCTTTCAGAAATTCGAGGTCCAGCGGCTCGGCCTTGCGGATACGGACCGTTCCGGCTTGCGACTCCTCGAATACCAGCGTGTCTCCGGGCTCCAGATGGAGCTTTTTGCGGACCGGTAGCGGCACAGTAGCTTGGCCCTTGCTGGTCAGCCTGCTGCTTGCGATTGCGCGAACGGCGGAACGTTTTGAAGGTGTCATTGCTGGTTGCCCGGTATTACGTTCTTACCATATTACTCTGGTGATCTCCACGATGGCGGGCACGGCGACCCGCCCCACTGTATCAGGTGGACGTGGCCCGCGGTTGGCTGGCGCTCGGCATTCCCGACAGCTTAGATGTGCGGTATGGCAGAGCTGGCTGCGTGGGACAATTTCTATGTGATTGTCGGATCGGCTGCGGGCGCGCTGATTGGATTGCAGTTCGTGGTTATGACGCTGGTGGCCGCGAGGCCTCTACCACATACGGCTGAGGCTGGGGCTGCATTTGCCACGCCGACGGTCATTCATTTCGGCACCGCGTTGCTGTTGTCGGCGTTGGTACAGGTTCCATGGCATTCCATCATTCCCGCCGCAGCTCTTTGGGAGCTCATCGGCCTGTGCGGAGTAGCATACGCGATCGTCGTGACTCGGCGGATGCGGCGGCAAACCGTTTATCAACCGGAGTTCGAGGACTGGCTATTTCATGCGATTCTGCCGCTGGCGGCATACGCAATACTCGCGATCTCGGCATTCGCGACTCCGTTGCGCACGCGCGAGGCGCTGTTCGGTGTCGGCGCCGCGGCGTTGCTGTTGCTTTTCATCGGTATCCACAACGCCTGGGACAGCACCTCGTACCACGTATTCTCCAGCGGACGAGATACAAAGGAATGAGCGAAGCTGATCGCGATTGAGCCGGTTGCACTGCGAGGGCGGGCACGGCGGCCCGCCCCACTTAATGCGATTACTCGCCCTTTGCTTCCAGCCAGCGTTCGGCGTCGATTGCGGCCATGCATCCGGTGCCCGCGGCGGTGACTGCCTGGCGATAGACGCTGTCCACGACGTCACCGCATGCGAAGATGCCGTCGATGTTGGTGTAGGTCGAGCCGGGTTTTACTTTGAGGTAGCCGATCTCGTCCATCTCGAGTTGGCCTTTGAACAGCGCGCTGTTGGGGTTGTGGCCGATCGCGACGAAGACCGCGTCGGTCTTCATGTCGGTGACTTTCCCGCTCTTGAGATTTTTCAGCTTGACGGCGCTGACGCCTTCTTTCTGCCCGCCGATGATTTCATCGATGGCCGAATCCCAGATGAACGCGATCTTCGGATTCTTGCGCGCGCGATCCTGCATGATCTTCGATGCGCGCAGCGTGTCGCGGCGATGCACGACCGTGGCCTTGTTGACGAAGCGGGTCAGGAAGGTCGCTTCTTCCATTGCGGTGTCGCCGCCGCCGACTACGATCGCGTCCTTGTTCTTGAAGAATGCGCCGTCGCAGGTGGCGCACGCGCTCACACCGTAGCCCATCAGACGCTTTTCAGACTCTATTCCCAGGAGTTTAGCTGTCGCGCCGGTTGCGATGATTACCGACTCGGCCTTGATCACCTTGTCGTCGGCGACCAGCTCGAACGGACGCTTGCCGAAACGCACCTCGGTCACCGCACCGCCGATGAAGCGGGTGCCGAAGCGAGTCACCTGGCGGCGGAACACGTCCATCATCTCGGGGCCCTGGATGCCGTGCTCGAAGCCGGGATAGTTCTCGACTTCGGTGGTGATAGTGAGCTGGCCGCCGGGCTCGTGGCCCTCGATCAGGAGCGGACTCAGATTGGCGCGCGCGGTGTAGAGCGCGGCAGTCAGTCCAGCGGGGCCGGAGCCGAGAATTACGACCTTGTTGATTGTGTCAGTCATATTATTCGTCTGCGTGTGGATTGAGACTCAAAAGTACAAGAAACGTTTTAGATGATACGTCTTCGAGCGCGCCGGCAGCGACTCCCAAGGTCGGTCATTGTCCACATACGCAGGTATGCTGACCATCAGAGTATCTGGGCCGACCACCTTGTAAGTGGGGTCTCCAGCGTCCTCGAAGCCAGGTAGTGCGCGAACGAGCGCAACTCCGGGGATGATTGGCCTCTCCTGAAGAAGATCAACATCGAGCGAACATGGCGCGCCACAGTCGCTCAAATAAATTCCTACCGAATAACCTCCCATCGGCACCGTGGCAATTCGTGTGAATGCGGGATTTGAGCCGAGTCGAAGCGCGTCTCTGGTTAGCAGACCTTGAAAGAGCAATCCCAGCGCGGAGAAAAAGAGCAATGGCAGTAGCAGTGCTATCGCGATGACTGTAGTCAGCCAGCGTCTCGGAATCATGAACGCAAAGAACGCCGCCAGGAAAGGCAGAAGAAAACTCAATGTCCCGATTGCAAAATTCGCTAGTTCGTTGCTGAACCGCACCACTGGAAACATGCCGTCAGCCTGTAGGAGCACGAAGCCGAGGAGGGGCAAGCCAAGGAACTTGGCGGTGCGGGTCCAAGTCGGCGGTGGCGCTTCTATCGACATATTCGAGTGACCGGGAATCAAGAGTTTATTGTATCTGCGCTGGCGGTCAACATAAGCTCTAACCACTCCTTCGATGGCGGGCAAGAAACCAATCCCAACGCGGGGCGTCGTTTCGACGCGGCTGACGCATCTTGATGAACGCGGGCGGATTCGGATGGTCGATGTCGGCGACAAGGCGGTCACGCGGCGCGAGGCGATTGCGCGCGGCGAGGTCCGGATGGCGCCCGCGACATTGCAGGCGATAATCGGCGGCAAACTCAAGAAGGGCGAGGCGCTTGCGGCGGCGCGTATCGCGGGAATCATAGCGGCGAAACGCACGCATGAGATGATTCCGCTTTGTCATCAGATTGCGCTCGAAGTCGTCGAAGTTGATTTCGAACCTGACGCGGCCAACTCTGTGCTGCAAATCCAGGCGCGCGCCGTTACCGACGCGCGCACTGGTGTCGAGATGGAAGCGCTGGTCGCGGTGAGTGCTGCGGCGCTGACAATTTACGACATGGCTAAGGCGATCGATCGCGCGATGGAAATCGGCGCAATCCGGCTGGTCGCGAAAAGCGGCGGCCGGCAGGGGTGACCCCTGCACCCAGTATTTTGGTTTGTGAACTTGCCCGCTCCGTTGTCGCTCTCGTCGTGGCTACGTATTAAGACTTAACCCCTAACCTCTTTCCATAGTGGGAAGGGGACCAAAATGAATTCGCAGAAGGACTCAACGTCAGGGCATTTGCAACATCCGATTACCGCGCGCGCGATTCTCAAGCGCGGTAGGGAAGGGCCCGTGCGCGGCGGTAATCCGTGGATTTTCTCGCAGGCGATCGAGCGGATTGAGCCGGCATTGGTTGAAGCCGGGGCGCTCGTCAGTGTGCATGACGCATCGGGCGCGCTGATTGGGATGGGCTACTGCAATTCTGCGACGACGATCGCGATACGGATGATTGCGTGGGGGGAGACTCCTGCGATCGACGAGCTGGTTGCGCGGCGGCTGAAAAGCGCGCTCGCACTGAGAAATCGATTCATTCGCGACGACACAGATGCCTACCGACTCGTCAATGGCGACGGCGATGGGCTGTCGGGGGTGGTCGTCGATCGATTCAGTGACGTGCTGGTCGTGCAAATCCTGACTGCCGGTGCGGATAAGATGCGCGCGACGATTGTCGATGCGCTGAACGAGCTGCTTCATCCGCGGTCGATTATCGAACGCAGCCACGGCGCGGTGCGAAAGCAGGAGGGCCTCGAGGATCACATCGCGGTTCTCGCCGGCGAAGCTGCGACGGAGACGATCGCGGTCGAGAACGGCATTAAAATCAAGATTGACTTCGAGCACGGACAGAAGACCGGTTATTTTCTCGATCAGCGCGACAACCGCACGAAGGCCGGTGCGATCGCGTCGGGCGCGCGCGTGCTCGACGCGTTCTGCTACCAGGGTGGATTCTCGCTCGCGGCGTTCGCGGGCGGGGCCAGCAAGGTCGTCGCGGTTGATACTTCGGCGCGAGCGATCGAGATCGCGCGGCAGAATCTCGAGCTGAATGGACATCCCGCGAGCGCCGTCGAGTTCGTTCATGGCGAAGCCGGCAAGTTCATGGCTGAGACACAGAATCGATTCGACTTGATCATGCTCGACCCGCCGCCGCTGGCGCGCAGCCGTGGCGATGCCGAGCGCGCGGGACGTCTTTACGTCGAGCTCAACACGGTTGCGATGCGTGCGCTGGCGCCGGGCGGCCGTCTCATGACTTTTTCATGCTCGACTCATTTCCGCGCCGACGATTTCATCCGAGCGGTGCAATTCGCGGCGTCCAACGCCGGCCGCAATCTTCGCATGCTGTCGCATCTCGGCCCCGGCCCGGACCATCCCGTGCTGCTCGGTCATGGCGAGGGCGAGTACCTGACCGGGCTGTTGCTGGCGGACCTTTAATTCAGCGAGAAACCACGAGCAACACCGCGAAGCACAGCGTCAACAATACGACGCCGAGGCCGATGCCGATCCGCGCCCATTCGCGGCTGCTGATCCTGAGCCGGCTCGCCGCGACCACGTTCGGGATATTGCCGGTAATCAGCATTCCTCCGCTGATGAGCAAACCGAGCAAGGCCGCGCGCTGCTGGCTGACGCTCAGCGATGGAGAGATCTCGATGGCCGCCAAAGTCGAGTTGTTGACGACCGCCGAGAGGGTGTTGATCCAAAAAAGCAAATTTTCCGGGACGCGATGAACGTATGCGTTGACCACCGGGCGCAAGCCGTCGGAGAGGGCTACGAGTCCCGCAATAAAAACGTACACCCTGCCGGGACGAGCCAGCAGGACTGTGTTCCACGAATCCTCGACTCGAATTTCAGTGAGCGGCTCGCCGGGATCGAACGGCAAAAGCAGTATAGGAGCGGCGGCCAGCACGATGCCGACGGCGACGAAGGGACCGAGGAGATTAGTCAGATACCAGAAGTCGGCGTGCAACGAGCGGAGTACGACTGCAATTCCGGGGAGCCCCAAGGGCGTCAGGCCGGCGCCGATGCCGATTGCGAAACATGCGAACACAGTCGCCGAGATTTCGGCCGATCGATCGCGGCGAAGCAGTGCGATCGCTTCAACGAAGACAAGCGCAGACACCACTGGAGTTATGAACGGCGCGAGCGCGCCGAGTATGATCGCCAGGAAGAAGCATAGGGTCCGCGGCTCGAGCAGTTCGACCACCGTGGCAAATAGGCCGTCGAGGTACGCTTTCGAGAGGCGAAAGGCGGCGCCGAAGACGAGCACGGCCGCGGTGAACGACAGCGGCTCTACTAAAGCGCCGCGCACCAGCGCCGCGTTGAATTGGCCCATGATGGCGGCGGTCAGCAATCCGAGCAGCAAAAAAAAGAATTCTACATTTCGTTCGATCGATTTGATCAGGAGGGGTCCAAGCAGAACCGCGATTATGACAAGTGTCGCAAATGCCAGTGTCGCCATGTTGGGAAAGTATTATCCGGAAACTGAAGGCTAAGGCAGTCGGACTGGTTCGATTTTCCAATAAAAATACGGCTTGCTAAGCTCGCGGGTTTGCTTGAGTATAGAGCAAATTTTTCGATGGGATCGGACGAATGGAGCGAAAACTCCGCGCTTACAGCTTAGTCAAGACGCTTTTTGTTGTGATCGCGCTCGCGAATGTGGGGTGCCATCGCGAAGTCGCGGTGCCGCCGCTGCCGCTGCGCAACATCACGCTCACCGACAAATTTTTTGACGTGTGGCCGACCAGCCCGACGCGCGCGTTTGTCGTCGGCGACCGGGGCAAGCTGCTGCTGACCGAGGACAGCGGCCGTCACTTCAAGCGTATCGACCTCGGCACCCAGCTCGGCATCTTTGGAATCCAGATGACCGACGATCAGAACGGATACCTGTGCGGGCAAGACGGACTGGTGATGCGCACGCGCGACGGCGGCAAGACCTGGAAGAAGCTCGACTCGCGGACGCATCTGTTTATTTTTGGCATGTCGTTCCCGGACGCTAATCACGGGTTCTTTGTCGGCGACCGCGCGCTGGTGCTGAGCACGACCAATGGCGGCGAGACTTTCATCAAGCGCCATTTGCAGAAACAGTTTGCGCCGGAGATTGCCGACTACGCGCTGCCGTACGAGGAGCCGGTTCTTTACAGCGCGAGTTTCGTCGATGTCGATCACGGATGGGTGGTCGGCGAGCTGGGCCGAATCTGGGCGACTGAAAATGCCGGCAAGAGCTGGCATGAGCAGCAGCAGGTACTGGTGCCGCAATATAAATATCCGCTCGGACCCAACGACGATCCGCGCTTCGTCGATTTTCTGCTGCCGACATTTTTCAGCGTTTCGTTTCGCGATCAAAAGCATGGCGCGGCGTGCGGGCTCGAGGGCTGGGTGATCCAGACCGACGACGGCGGCAACACCTGGCGCTTTGCGCATCAGGCCGACAAGCCGGGCGGGGCGCCTGACACGTTGGTGCCGGGAGCGCCGCATTTTCCAGCGCGCGATCCGCTGTTCTCGATCGATCTGTTTGGCGGCGACCAGGGAATCACGACCGGATTGACCGGCACGGTGCTGCGACTGCAGCCCAACGGCGCGTGGGCGCACGATCCGTCGGTGCCGGCGATACCGTTTCCGCTCAGCCAGGCCCGCTTCTTCGACGCACAGCACGGATGGATCGTCGGCTACGGCACGATCCTTTATACCGAGGACGGCGGCAAAACCTGGCGCTTCTGCCAAGGGTGAGCGCGCACGCGCAGGCACGGGGAGTTCGGAGAAGGCAATGACCTGGTACCGTTTTGGCGAATGGATTCTGCGCTGGCGCTTCATGGTGCTGGCGGTGGTCGGCGCGCTGACCGCATTCTTCGGTTATTTCGCGGCGCAAACCCAGCTTGTTACCAGCTTCGGCGATCTGCTTCCGCAGAATCATCCATTCATCCAGATCGCGCACAAGTACGACCAGTACTTCGGCAGCATCAACAACGTCACGATCATGATCGAAGCGAAAGAAGGGACGATCTACAACACCGAGATCATCAAAAAGATCGTCCACATGACGCAGAACATGGATCTGGTTTACGGGATCCAGCATGGATCGGTGCGTTCGCTTTCGACCCAGAGCTATTTCCGTCCGTTGGCCGGCGGCGTGATTCTCAACACTCCGGTGCTGCCCAACGGCGACATTCCCAAGACCCAGGCGGATCTCAACGAACTCGAAAGCAACGTCCACAAAAATCCCGGCGTGATCTTCGGGCGCTTCATCTCGCTGGACGACAGGGCCGCGGTGATCGAGGGAAGCTTCCTAGAATCGCGGCTCGACTACACGCGTATTTTCAACGAGATTCGGCGCATCGTGGTGGACCCCGAGAGAGACTCGACGGTGCACATCTACTACGGCGGTCAGCCGATTCTGTACGGCTGGGTCTATCACTACACGCCGGAATTTCTCTGG
The DNA here is from genome assembly GCA_003161515.1 of Deltaproteobacteria bacterium. Lineage (GTDB taxonomy): Bacteria > Desulfobacterota > Binatia > Binatales > Binataceae > Binatus. Next base: position 7,396 of record PMOH01000178.1, on the reverse strand, counting down.
ATTTTTGTCGCGACGGTGCTCGCGGTCTGGATCCTGCTCTATCTTTATTTTCACGATTGGCGCGGTGCGTTGCGGCCGACGATCTCGGGCGTCATCTGCGCCATCTGGGGTCTCGGCTTCATCCGGCTGCTCGGTTACGGACTCGACCCGCTGGTGCTGGTCATCCCGTTCCTGATAACCGCGCGCGCCGTCAGCCACTCGGTGCAGATGCACGATCGGTATTACGAAGAGTTCTACCGCCTGCGCGACAAGGAAAAGGCCATCCTGTCGTCGTTCGCCGAGTTGTTCGTGCCGTCGCTGTCGGGAATCCTGGCCGACGCGTTCGGCGTGCTGGTTATCCTGCTGGTGCCGGTGCTGTTTCTGCAAAAGCTGGCGGTCACGGCCAGTTTCTGGATCGCCGCGATCATTGTGAGCGAGCTGATCCTCAATCCGATCGTGTACTACTACCTCCAGCCGCCGCACATCGACGTGATCGAAAAACGCGAAGGCGGCTTCTTCAAACGGATGTTGGAGGCGATCGCGAAGCCGATGCTCGAGCGGACCGGGCGTATCGTAACGTTCGCGGGTACGATTGCGGTAATCGCGCTGTGCGCGTTCTTCTGGACCGGGCTGAAAGTCGGCGACCCGTCGTCTGAATCGCCGATTCTGTGGCCGACGTCGCCGTACAACCGATCGATGGCCGCGATCCAGGAAGAGTTCGGTGCGATCGAGCAGTTCGTCGTCGTCGCGGAGCTGGCCAACCGCAGCTCGCTGGACGATCCGAAGCTGTACCACGTGATGGACGAGTACGAACGTTACATGGAGCGCGATCCGGCGGTGGGGCGAACCTTCTCGATCGCCGATCTGCTCTCGAACGGCGGCTCCGCGCTGAAAGAGTTCTACCCCAAGTGGAACGTGCTGCCGACCACCGCGCGCGGCACCGGACAACTGCTCGGTGGATTGCTGGCGGGCGCGTCGCCGCTCTCGACCGCGTACATCATCACGCCGCGGCGCGACGCCACCCAGATGACGGTGTACACCAAGGATCGCGAGGGCGAAAATGTCCAGCGCGTCGTGCTGAGGACGCAGCGGTTCTTCGATGAGCCCAAGCATCAAGTGCCCGGCGTCCACTTTGCGCTCGCGGCTGGAATAATCGGAGAGCTCGCCGCCGCCAACCAGGAGATCATCGACAACGATCTTCTGCTCAACGTCCTCGCGTTCGCCACTATCTACATTATACTACTGGCTACCTATCGCTCGTTCATGGCGGGTATCTACTTGCTATTCCCGCTCGCATTAGCCAATGCGGCGATCAATGCCTACATGGGCGCTCACGATATAGGTATTAACATCAATACTCTGCCGGTAGTCACTGTCGGCGTCGGATTCGGTATTGACTATTCTATTTACATAGTAAGTAGGATTATCGAGGAGCTGGCGGAGGGACGAGAACTCAAGGAAAGCACCTACACTTCGCTCGTCACCTCGGGCAAGGCGGTCGCGTTCACCGCGCTGACGCTGGTCGCGTCGGTGCTGTTCTGGTACTGGTCCAGCATCCGCTTCGATGCCGAGATGGGCCTGTTGCTGGCGGTCTGGATGTTCGTTTCGATGCTTGGTGCGATGACCATTTTGCCGGTGATGATCGTCACCTTCGATCCTGCCTTCATTCGCCGCGAGAAGGAGCGCGTGGTCGCCTCGAAGCTGCTCGACATCGAGGGTCANNGAGCGTTTCTACACCGGCGTTCTCGGCCTCGAGGTCGTCAACCGTTTCGGCGACCAGGTCCTGCTCGATTGCGGAGGCCAGAACCTCGCGCTGTTCGAGGTGCCGCGATCGCCGCTCGACGACGCCGCGCGAAAATCCATTATCGAGCATCCACTCGGCCGCGGTCATCATGCGTTCAAAGTGAGGGCGAGCGATTTCGCCGACGCGCGCGAGCGGCTGGCGGACGCTGGGGTCGAGAGCGCCGCGCCGATCGACTGGGGCGATCACGACTGCATCTACTTTCTCGATCCCGATGGCAATTTGCTGGAAATGGTGAGCTACCGCTGAAGGCCGAGCCGAAATCGCGCGCGTCCGTGGTTCTACTTCGATGAACTCGGGCCCGATGATTCGCGCGGAAGATCTCCGCAAGCGCTACGGCGACCGCGTTGCGCTCGACGGCGTGTCGTTTGTCGTCAATGCCGGAGAAATCGTCGGCCTGCTCGGTCCCAACGGCGCCGGCAAAACGACTACGCTCTCGATTCTGTCGGGCGTGATACCTCCCGACTCCGGCCGCGCCTCGATCGCCACCCACGATCTCGCCACCGATCCGCGCGAGGCGCGTAGAAGCCTCGGCCTCGTGCCGCAATCGCTCGCGCTATATCCAACCCTTACCGCGCTCGAGAACCTGATGTTCTGGGGGCGAATCCAGGGGATGGCGTCGAGCGATGCGCTCAGCCATGCGCGCACGTTGCTCGCGGAAGTTGGCCTCGATGATCGGGCCGACGACGAGGTCAACGAATTTTCCGGCGGCATGATGCGCCGGCTGAACATCGCATGCGGCATGATGCATTCGCCGGCGGCGATCATGCTCGATGAGCCGACGGTCGGCGTCGATCCGCAATCGCGCGGACGAATTTTCGCGGTGGTCGAAGCAGCCGCACAAGCGGGCGGCGCGATTCTCTACAGCACCCACTACATGGAAGAAGCGGAACGCCTGTGCGATCGCATCGTGCTGATCGATCACGGAAAAATAGTTGCGCAAGGCACCGACCGCGAACTGATCGCGCTGGCGGGAACCGAGCCGCGGATTGAAATCATGACGAAAAAAGCACTGCCGCCGGGATGGTCGAACGGGATCGCGGGCGTCGGCGAGATGCCATGGGAAGTCGTCAACGGCTTCGCGGCGGCGGCCACGTTGAATAACCTCGAACAGGTGCCCGACGTCATTCGTCGCGCGGTCGAGGTTGGCGACGAGGTGATCGAATTCCACGTGCATCGCCCCAATTTGCAGGACGCGTTCCTGAAACTTACCGGCCACGCCCTGCGCGACGCGCCATGAACCTGACGCGTTCCAACGATCCCGTTGTTGCGAGGCGATGATGCTGCGCGCGGTGTGGTTGACGATCGGCAAGGAATTCCTGCTCATCCGGCGCGACCGGGTTGGCTTGTTCATGCTGCTGGTCGCGCCAATCGCGGTGATCGCCGCCGCCGGGTTTTCGCTGGCGAAAATTTATGGCGGTCGCACCGCTCCGCGCGGCGAATATTCGGTGGCCGTGCTCGACGAAGATCACGGTCGGGTCGCGCGCGCGATCCTCGACGCGCTCGACCATCAGCCCGACCTGTCCGTGATCAATTCCACGAGCCGCCGCGATGCGCAGCAGACCGTCCGCGAGAAAAAAATTGCGGTAGTCGCAATCGTCATTCCCGCTGGAACCACCGACGCGATTGAGCACGGCCGCGGCGCCCAGCTGATTCTCTACACCGATCCGGTCAAGTACCTGCAGACTATAAAAGTCGAGCTGGCGCTTTCGGAGTTGTGCAGAAAAATTACCGCCGGCGCCGCCACCGAGGCGCGCGGTCAAATCGCGCAGCGGACTCGCGACTTTACCAGCCAGCTCAATCGAGCACGCGACTCCGCTCAGAAAGCCCGCGAAGAAGCCGCGCGTCTGGGCAAGCAGGCCGACGCATCGCGCGCCGCGATCGAGCCGAAAATTCGCGCGCACATCGAGACTGCTCTGACCGCTGCGCGCGACCATGCCAAAATTGCGCTCGATGCCGAGATCGGTCGCATCCAAAGCAAGCTCGACGCTGACAGCGGCGCGCGGCAAGCGAAACTCGACGAGCTCAAGGATTACCTGGGCCGCCTGGAGATCGCTCACGGCCAGTTCGAGACCTGGTTCGGCCAGTTGAAGCAGCTCGCCGGCAGCCACGCCGCCGACATTCCGCCGCCGCCGTCGATCCCGACCCTGCCGCAAGATCTGAATCTTGGCGGAATCAATCTGGCGCCGGTCGCGGAGCTGGGCGATGCGCGGTCCCGGCTGGAAAACGCGCTCACGATTCCGCCGATCGATCTCAAGCTGCCTGACTTCCCGCCGACGCCGAAAATTCCGCTGCTCGACATTCCTGAGATGCCGGCAATCGATCCGAGCCTCTCGATTCCCGGCTCGCTTGGAATCACCGAAGTGGATTTGACCGGCAAGTCAATCGGCCAGTTCGCTGGGTTCAACGCGTTCGATCTCCAGGTGCCCGGATTCGCGGTGACGTTTCTCCTGATCGGCATGCTGATGGGCGTATCGCTGGCGCTGATCGACGAGCACGATTGGGGCACGCTCGAACGGCTGCGCTCCGCGTCGGCGCCGCTGTGGGCCACGCTCACCGGCAAATTACTCGCGCGCTTCGTCGTCGGCTTCATCCAGATGGGCGTGCTGTTCGCCGCCGGTTACGTGTTGTTCGGAATTTCGCTCGGTCGCACGCCGGCCGCGCTGATGATGCCCGCGGCGGCGGTTGCGTTCGCGGGCGCGGCCTTCGGTTTGATCGTTGCAGGCGTGGGCAAGACGCGCGATGCCGTTCTTCCGGTTGGTGCGATCGTAATCATGACGATGGCGGCGATTGGCGGATGCTGGTGGCCGATCGATTTCGAACCGGCCTGGATGCAGCAGGTCGCGCTCGCGCTGCCGACCACATGGGCGATGCGCGCATTTAACGACTTGATGATCCGCAACCTCGCTGCGTCGAGCGCGCTGATACCGTCCGCCGTCAATTTCGGCTTCGGCATCATCTATTCTGTCGTCGGCGTGGCAATCGCCCGCCGGCGCTTCGGGTGATCGTGCATAAAGGGAATTTGTTAATTGAAAAAATCAGTATATGAATTTCACGCTCCTCTCACGCGCGCGCTGATAGCGATTGCTGGCGCATTCGCCCTAATGATCGCTTTCGATCCCTGGACGGCCAGCGCTGCGCTGATGCGCTTCAAGATCGACCCTGACCGCAGCACAGTAAGCGCCAAGGTCGCGGAACCGGCCGCCTGGATTCGCGGCAGCGCAACCGGGACGTTTCGGATAATCGACGGCGCAGTGAGTTTCGATCCGGCCAACGTCACGCGCACCGGCCGGGTGAGAATCCTGATCGACGCGAGCAGTTACAGCAGCGACAAACCGTCGCGCGATCGATACGTCACCGAAAAATCGCTCGAGGCGAGCAAATTCCCCACCATCGGATTCGAAAGCAGCAGCATCGTCGGCGTCGTGATGACCAGTCCGCGCGAGGGCACCGCGATCGTCAACGGTTTCCTCACGCTGCATGGCGAATCGCACGCGATGACGATGTCGGTGCATGCGACGCTCGGCGCCGACGGTATCTTCACCGGCGACGGCGAAGTGAAATTCAACTACGAAGATTACGGCGTCACGGTTCCCGCCGTTCTGCTCCACACGCTGCTCGCCGGCGACGAAGCAACCGTGCATTTCCACATCGTCGCCGCGCCTCTGCAATAGCCTCCCCGTTCGTCGGGGGAGGCCGACGCGAGACTTTGAGCGTCGGGTGGGGGACCTTTAGTTCTGAATGCCGAGCGCAGGGGTGCGGCGCAACAGACAATCGCGCCGCACAATGTCCCCCACCCTAACCCTCCCCCGACGAACGGGGGAGGGAATAAGAGAGATAAACTCCGGTTGTCGGCCGGCATGTCCTTCAACTACAAACTTGAGCATGGTTGAACTCGCGACTTTTCCGCGTGGCGCAAAACTTCCGGCCGCCGTAACTGAACTGGCAGAGGCGATCGAAGCTGATGGCGGCGCGGCGCTCGCGGCGTATCAGGAGCCGGTCGGCGACCACTGGCATCTGTTCGCGATGCTTCCGCTGGCGAAAGTCGAAGCGACGCCGTATCAGCGCGACCTTTCGCCGGCGCATCTCAAGCGCATGATCGAGGTGATGAAGAAGCTCGATCGTTTCACCGAGCCGATCGTCGCCGTTTACACCGCGGGCACTTACTGGACGCCCAACGGCAACCATCGTCGCGCCGCTGCGGTGAAGTCCGGCGCCAAAATGATCCCCGCAATCGTGATACCGGATCCCGAGGTCGCTTTTCAGATTCTCGCGCTCAACACTGAGAAGGCGCACAACCTGCGCGACAAGGCGCTCGAGGTCATCCGCATGTATCGCGCGCGTCTCGACGATCGTCCCAAATCCGCGGAGAAGGATTTCGCGTTCGAGTTCGAGCGCGCGCACTACATCACGCTCGGCCTGGTCTATGAAAAGAAGTCGCGCTTTTCGGGCGGCGTTTACGCGCCACTGCTGAGCCGGGTGGACAACTTCATCGCCAAGCCGCTCAAGGACGCGCTCGAAGATCGCGAGGAGCGCGCGGCGCTGGTCGAGCGCGCCGACGATCTCGCGGTGGCGTTGGTGGCGGCCGGCAAGAAGCGCGGCCTGATGCATCCCTATCTGAAAAATTTCATCATCGCGCGATCAAACCCGCTCACCCGCGCGCGAAAAAATTTGCCGACGTGCAAGGCGGCGCTGAACAGCATGATCAAGGCGCTCGAGGAATTCGATTTGGGCACAATCCACTTCGGTCAGATTCGCGCCGCCGCCCAAATCGCCGCCGCAACTTCAGTCGCGGATCCCGGCTAAGGCATCAGATCTTTGGTCGCTGCTCAGGTTTCGTTTCCCATGAGCCGGGGAAGAAATGTTGAGTGACAAAGAAGCTCAGGATTTTCCACGCCCCGTCAACTTTTATGAGTGCGATCGTGATCTGCGCCGGACCCGCACTAAAATCCGCGCGTGCGACGTATAAGGCGGTGAGGGTATATCCGTGGGGTCCACCAAAATCGATGCGAGCTTCGCCTCTCGATCCTTTGTATTTCTTCAGTGCGCCGAGCGATCCAAGCATTCCCATCGTGGACTGCACCGCTGCCGGATCTTTCATCGTGGCCAGGAGTTGAGGACTTGCACGAGCGATCAGGTCCTTTTCATTCCAGTGGGATGTGATGGCGACAATGGCCGCGTCCGCGTAGCTTCTGCTTTCCTTGTCGAGCCGGCGCCCGTTGTACTCGATGATCGAGACGAAGATTACTATGGAGAGCAGGGCTATCGCGAAGACGAGGCCGGCTCTCCGCAGTGTTTTTTTCAACGAAGGCGACAATTACAAGTCCCGCGTTAGCATTTGGCTAGCAAACCGAATTCTACTAGCAGAAATCGCAATGGTGAAGCATGGCTGATCAGATCGTTCTCTACGAAGCTCGATATCCTGCGGCTATTATCACGCTCAACAATCCTGAGCATCGCAATGCGCTCAGCACCGCGATGATTGACGCGCTGATGGCCGCGATTGCGCGCGCCGAAAGCGATCGCGGGGTGCGCGCGCTGGTCTTCACCGGCGCCGGCTCCGCATTTTCCGCCGGAATGGATCTCGGCGAACTGCGCGGCATGCTCGACCAGTTG
>PMOH01000342.1 GCA_003161515.1 Deltaproteobacteria bacterium | reverse complement strand
GCGATGAATTAACTATTCTCTCTAATCTGGTTCCCCTTCCCGCTCGGGAAGGGGTTAGGGGTTAGGTTGCCCGCATCGAGCTTAGTGCCCTGGTTGACAATGCAATCAATGTGACGCGATAAAACTCGAATGGCAAAAATAAAAGTTGAACGCGGCCTCAATCTCGGGATGCCGTACACGCCTGACATGCAGGACGGCAGCAAGCGCCCCGAGCCGACGTGGACCACGATTCGCGACCAGGTGCGCGACGCCGAGGCGCTCGGTTACGACACGATCCTCGCGGTCGAAACCCAGCACGATCCCTATCTCGAACTGGCGGTGGCGGCGCAGGAGCCGTCGAAGATCGAGCTCGCGACCGGCATCGCGCTCGCCTACACGAAAAGTCCCGTCGCTACCGCGTACACCGCATGGGATCTGCAGCGTATGAGCGGCGGGCGGCTGAACCTCGGAATTGGCACCCAGGTGAAAGGCCACGTGACGCGGCGTTTCGGGATGCCCTGGTCGAAGCCCGCGCAGCGAATGAAGGATTACGTCGGCGCGATGCGCGCGTGCTGGCGCACGTGGCAGACTCGCGAGCCGTTCAACTTTCAGAGCGAGCACTACAATCTCTCGCTGATGACGCCGAACTTCGCGCCGCCACCGGTCTCGAATCCGCACATCCCCGTGCTGATCGCCGCGGTGCAGGAGCGGATGCTGCAAGTTGCGGGTGAAGTCTGCGACGGCGTGCGCCTGCATGGAATCGTCACGCGGAAATATCTCGATCAGATCGCGTTCCCGAATCTGAAAAAAGGATTCGACAAGTCGGGCAAGCCGTCCGCGGAATGGGACAACTTTCAAATCGGCGGCGGCGGCTTTCTGTGCTCGGGCAAAGATAAGGACTCGCTCGCGCGGTCCGTCACCGGAATGAAATCGACCATCGCGTTTTACGGCTCGACCCGCTCGTATCGTTCGAGTTTTGAAATCGACGGATGGGGCGACACGGCCGACCAGCTGCACAAACTATCGGTGCAACAGAAATGGCCCGAGATGGCGAAGCTCGTGACCGACGAGATGGTGCACGCGTTCGCAGCCGTCGGCACCTACGACGAGATAGCGTCAGTAATAAAGAAGCGCTTCGCCGGCGTGAACCGGCTCGGGTTCGACATGCCCGTAAAGACCGATCACGACCGCGCCGTCCTCAAGGAAATCATCCAGGACTTACGCCGCCAGTAGTTCCCAACTACGCGAGCGGCGGGTTGATGTCGGACCACAGCCGGCGCATCAACTCGATATGAGTCTCAACGGCCCACAGCGTTTCGGCTGCGGNNACGTGAACACTGAAGAACAACAGCGCGTCATCGGAGAGCTTGTAATGCCGGCTGAGTCCGTCGATCACGCGGACGTACGCGTCGGGGTTGAACAGCTCGGAGCCGAGGCTGATGCCCGCGAGCGTCACGTACCACGGCTTCGACTCGGCCAGCCAGTACATCCAATGCATCATCGCGGTCGCGTCGGCAGTCATGCTCGCGCTGAGCAATTCGGCGCGTGGGATTCCGATAGCCTCGCCGAATTCGAGATAGAGCTCGGGATGCGATCGGTTGGCGCCCGAGACGCGGCCGAGCTCTTCTTCGATCAGATTCTCGACGATCGCCTTGCGTGCCGGAAAGTCGTCGCACCTGGCATAGATAAGTCCGAGGATATTCGCGTTGTGCGCCTTGTTGCCGATAAACAGCTGGGTCGCCCAATGTCGAAGCTGCGGCTGCGTCAGCTCGCCGCGCTCAATCTTCTCGATCGTCGGATGAGACCGAAGCGTTCGATTGTTGCGCTCGAGTCTTTCGATCAGACCTTTGAGCTGGCGAGTTCCTTTTTCGACGTCCATGGTCAATTTCCTTGTGGCGCAACGGCTCCGGAAGCCAACGCGGCGCGTTCGGCCGCGAGTTTTTCCGCGATGTCGCGGCGCAACTCTGATTTCCTGATCTTCCCCACGTTGGTAAGCGGCAACTCACTGACGATCTCGATTCGTTCGGGCCATTTGAATTGCGCAACGCCCCGCGCGGCCAGAAATTCCCGCATCGCGGCGAGTTCGAGAGTCGCACTGTCTTGAAGCGACAGATAGGCGCACGACCTCTCACCGAGAATGTCATCAGGCATCGCCACGATCGCGGCGGCGTTGACGCCAGGATGCGCCATCAGGTGAGCTTCGATTTCCTCAGCATTGATCTTTTCGCCGCCACGATTGATGAGGTCTTTGATCCTTCCTTCGACGACGAGATGTTCGGACGGGTCGAGCCGCACGAGATCGCCGGTGCGATAGAAGCCATCACCAGTGAACGCTTCCCGATTGCGCTCGGGCGCGCGGAAGTAGCCGCGAATCGTGTACGGTCCGCGACACCACAGTTCGCCTATTTCTCCAGTCGCAACGTCCGTTCCGTCGGAGTTGACAATCCGGATCTCATCGGCAGGCGAAAGTGGATGGCCTTGCGTCGTAAACGCCACCTCTTCGGGGGCGTCGAGGCGTGTGTAGCACAACAATCCCTCGGCCATCCCAAACACTTGCTGGACGATGAGATGCGGAAAGGCTCGCCTCAGAGCGCGCGCTGTCGGCTCCTGGAGCCGCTGACCGCCAATCGTGATGACGCGCAGCGAAGCGAGCTGTCCACGTGAGGACTGTGGAAGGTCAAGCAAAGCGATCGCGATCGCGGGAACGCATGGCAGGTGAGTGATTTGATCACGCGCGATTGCAGTTGCGAGATCGTTCGCTCTGGTTGTCTGAGTGAAGTACGCACGCGCGCCGACGAGCAACGCGCCGATCAATCCGGGACATGCCAGCGGAAAGTTGTGCTCAGCGGGAAGTACTACCAGGATCCGCGATTCTGGCGTGAGACCAGTCGCGGCAGCGGATGCGCGCGCGTTGTACAGATAGTCTGCGTGAGTGCGCGGTATGAGCTTCGGCATTCCGGTAGTCCCGCCGGAGAGCAAGAATAATGCGACGTCGAATGGATCGCCAGCCGACAATCCATGTGATGATGCACAAGGTTCATGCATCGAGACGCATCCCGCGGCCGGCGTGGTTGAAAGAATGAGGCGCGGTGTAAGTTCGCGAGCGAGCGCGGCATGATCGAATCC
>PMOH01000008.1 GCA_003161515.1 Deltaproteobacteria bacterium | reverse complement strand
GGCGGCGGCACGAGCTGCGATTTATACTTGCTTTACACCAGGGGCTACGGCGTCGCGGGTAAGGCACCGATAGCGGTCGGCGAACTCGCAGCCGATGTCTTCACGGTAGGCCTGGCCGAGATCGTCTTGTCGCCCACCGAGGCTGCCACCAGAAACGAAAAGCGGACGGTATGGTTCTGCTATCAAAATGACGCGCTCCTGAACGTGACCGTAAAGAGCGCGGGGGCCGAGACGTCGACGACGCCGACGCCGTCCTCGGCATCCACGCCGACAGATCTCGCGACACCCTTGCGTTCAAATCCCACGACTGCGACCCCGAGCGCGACTCCGTCGGCCGGCGAATAGTCTTCCAGCCCCGGATGCGTTAGCGCGACGCTTCGGTTACGTTTTCAATGTCGCAATGTTTCAAGCCGAGCCGATCGCCGGGACTGATTTCGAACGAACTGGGCTGCGCGATTGTCTTCGGCTGCCGTTTCGCAAGTACGAATTCACGACGGCGATGAGTCCCGCCCACGCCGCGCGCATTCTTCAGGAGAACGTCGAGCCGCCGCGCAAGTGGGGATGGCCGACTTCCAGCAAACGCGGATATTTCGAGGGCAGAGTGGCGGGCAGCCGTTTCAAATTCCATCGCATCGCCGGATACCAGAACTCGTTCCTCCCGATAATCGAAGGAAGCTTCCGGCGCGACGCCGTGGGAACGCTGGTAACCGTGAACATGCGGCTGGTGTGGCTGGTCGTCCCGATCTGGATCGGCATAATCGTCTTCCTGGGATGGAGTTCCGTGAGCGTCGATTCAGTAGTGGCCGGACCCTTCGCCGTTCGCATGGTGGTGATAGCGATGACGCTCTTCATCTACCTGGTCGCGACCGTCCCCTTCGCGATCGAGTCGCGAATCGCAATGAAGCGCCTGCTGGAGCTACTGAGGTCGGGACCCGCCGCCCCTGTGTCACCCTGACGACCTGAGCNNGTACGCGAAGCCGGTTCCGGTCTGAAATCGCGCAGCGCTCCTTTGAGTTCCCACTTTACCCCGCGCGAAGTCAGCAGCTATCATCGCTCCCACGATGCCCACCACGCGCGAAGTCCTCGATGCGACCATCGCATTGGAAAAACAGAGCATGGCGCTATATGCGCGCTTCGCAAAAATCTTCGCCAACGAACCGGCCCTGCAGGATTTCTGGTTCGGGATGGCGCGCGACGAGGCCCGCCACGTCGGCGCACTCGACCTCGTCACCACCGTGCTCGATCAGGAAGCGATGCTCGACAGGCCAAGTCCCATCTCGCTCGAGGACGCGACTATCGTGCGGCTGCGCGCGCTGCTAGAAAAGTCGCAAGCCGACGCGACGCCGGGAATCAAGCTCGATCGCGCGCTCGAGATCGCACTCGAAGTCGAGGAAACCGAACTCGAAGATCTCGTATCCGATCTGCTGAAGGCTTTGCAGGCGCCCGACGAGTACGAGCGATGCCTGCGCTTGCTGGTCCACGACCTCGGCGAGCTGAGCTACATGATCGAGCGCCATTCGGCGAATCCCGCGCTGCTCTCGCGATGCGACGCACTGGTCAACCGTCACGCCGAGACGCTTCGCCACACCTCAATCAGATAGCTTCGTGCAGATAACGCCGCCAGCATGCGGTGGCGCGCGCGGCGGGCGTTGGTTATATTTCAGGGCTGCGCTGAGGAGTGGCCAAATTGGTAAGGCACCTGACTCTGGATCAGGCGATTGTAGGTTCGAGTCCTACCTCCTCAGCCAACGTGACTCGCATGCGCGCCGCCGATGAAACGCGCGCGACGACGGTCCCATCGTCTAGTGGTTAGGACACCGGCCTCTCACGTCGGGAACGCGGGTTCGACTCCCGCTGGGATCAAGGTTTTATCAAATTGGTAGTCGACTCGGATAATGGAAATCCGGGTTTAAGTGGGAGCCGTCGGTCGATCGCTCTACCCGATTCAGTGATCCGAGCGTTGAAGGCCCGACGCGTCAAACAAGCTGAGGAACGTCTAGCAGCGGGCTCGGAATGGAGAGACTGCGGTCTTGTATTCACGACGGCGACCGGTCGAGCAGTCGAACCAAAGGTTCTCCATCGCGAGTACAAGTCGTTACTTGAGAAGGCGGCTTCCGACCACTCTGCGATTTCATGATCTGCGCCACAGCGCCGCGTCTCTGCTGCTAGCGGAAGGTGTACATGCTCGTGCGATCATGGAACTCCTCGGACACAGCTCGATCACCGTCACGATGAACGTTTACGGTCACGTGATGCCTGCCATGATGCGCGATGCGGCCAACAAGATGGACGCGATTCTCGGTGGGGCTTAGTCTCGCAATCTGGATTTAGGAGCTGCATCGCCCGAGTCTCTTGGTGGCTCAGCGAAACGTCCGGGAGCGCGGCGGATGTTGATGGCGGCGCTGGAGACGGAGGCCGCCGACTACGTGGAGCGCCATCGCGACCAGCGCGACGAGAGCGGCCGCGCGTTGGTGGTGCACAACGGTAAAGCGCAAGCGCGCAAGCTTACCCTCGGCGCGGGCACGGTCGAGCTTAAGGCGCCGCGGGTCAACGATCGCCGCCGTGATGAACAAGGCCGGCGCCGGCGCTTTTGCAGCCGCATCCTGCCGCCGTACATGCGACGCTCGCCCAAGGTGGCCGAAGTACTGCCGATTCTGTACTTGCGCGGGCTTTCGACCGGCGATTTCCGCCCCGCGCTGGAAGGCTTGCTGGGCGAGGACGCCAGTTTTACATATGACGCATTCGGACGTCGCGCGAGCAAGTCTATCGGCTCGACAACCACGCAGTTCCTGTACGACAAGCTGAACCCAGTGCAAGAACTCCAGGCAGGTGTTCCAAGTGCCAACCTGCTGACGGGAGGCCACCTCGACGAAAATTTCGCCCGCATAGACTCCAACAACAACGTATCGACTTTGCTGGCAGATGCGCTCGGTTCGACAATCGGGCTCGCGGGTTCGGGGCAGACAGTCGCGACGACTTATGGGTATCAACCTTTCGGAGCCACGACAGTGGGTGGCGCCGCTAGCGGCAGCAGCTACCAGTTCAGCGGGCGCGAGAACGATGGAACAGGACTATACTTCTATCGGGCCATACTACAGCCCGACATTCCAGAGATTCACAGCACAAGATCCGATCGGCTTCGTCGGGCCAAACTTGTATGAATACGCCTCGAACAGTCCAATAACTTTAGCGGATCCTACGGGACTGTGGACAATCACCATCGGTTGGACCGGTAGTTTTTCTGGACAAAGTACAACAGGTACTACGACTATTGCTCTTGCCATAGACAGCAGCGGAGGCGTCGCAGTTACGGGTACTATTGGCGGTGGACTTCTCACTACGACTGGAGGCGCTCAAGAATCGGACGGACTGAGCATAGGGTTTTCCAATGCTAAAACAGTATGCGACCTGTTAGGTCCCTTCGTAGAGGCTACTGTAGGCGGCGATGCTGGAGCTGGCGGCGCCGGTAGTGTGTTTGGTGGCACTAGCCCCGACGGCACGGTAGTAGGAGTTAACCTTACGGTAGGGGAAGGAGCAGGCCTCGGAGTCGGAGTCAGCGGCACGCAAACAACAGTCGTTCCGTTATTCAATCTCGGCAGCCTGCTGTGATAGGTTCAGATTCCGATGACCCCGCCCCTATTGCAACGAAAAAGCAAGATTGGCTGTCACCTGTTGATCGTATCAGCGGCGCTGCTGTTCGGGATCAATTGGATCGCACAGATGTACTTCGCCTACAATTTGCCGAGAGTTCGAGATCCACTATCGGGACACGTATATCTCCTTCGGGTCCACTACACGATCGTCTACATGACATTCTATCAATATCTTCTCGCGGGACGGCCTACGTTATGTCTCTCCATTCTGCTGGGACTCGTGTGGTACTGGCGGTGCGGGTCAGCTCAAACAGCTGGCAAAGCATGATGTCTTTCGCGAAATGCCTCCGCTAGTCGCTAAACTGCTGGTGCTGCTGGGTGTCGGCGTGTTTGTCGGACACTGGTTAATCTATCTGTGCACGCTGATGTATTGCTTGGTCGCCAGACCGGACGAGCCGGACGCTGGGAGAGGTGCAATACATTCCAAAATGATTTTGGGCCATGTACGCTTTCTGAACCGCCGCGACATTCTAGTGCTGGGTAAGCGCGGCGTGCTCACCGCGATTGGGTTTTTGTTGTTGAGTGCGTTGGTCGCATCGATTTACGGTCCGTTTTAGCGGTCGAATCGTTGAATCTCTCCATTGGACAGAACGTTAACGAGTAGAGTGGCATCAGCTGCACTTTGGACGAAGGCAATCCGCGCTATGCAGGCGATTGATTCTAACGCGGTACAGTGACGCGGCGGATATGATGACCTGTATGGTCTCAGTTCAGAGACCACGCCGCAGGGTTCGATAACATATGGCTACGATAACGCGAACCGCCGACAGACGATGCAGGTTGCCGGGCAGGCACAAGTAAGCTACACGTGGGACAATGCGAACCGACTGACCGCAATCTTCGCAGGGCAACTCCGCAGTGGGCGTCAATTATGACAACGCGAACCTGCGCAAGTGGCTGACGCTGCCCAATGGCGTTACGGTTGGATATAGCGTTTACAACGACTCCCGCGTGACCGGGCCGACGTACAGCGCGGGAAGTTCGCAACTGAGGAACCCGACCTACGGCTACGATGCGGACGGCCGAGTGACAAGCAAGAACGGTACGCTGGCCGCCATTAGCTTGCCCGCATCGGTAACCGGTCACCTTCAACGCGGATAACGGAATGGCCGCTTTCGGTGGAGCGTCGTTGAGCTATGATGCTAACGAGAATCTGACCTCGGACGGAAAGAACACCTACACTTGGGATGCGCGCAACCATCTGACCGCGATTAGCGGCGGAGCGACGGCGAGCTTCGTGTATGACGGGTTTCGGCCGTCGGACGAACAAAACTCTTGCTGGTACAGGTTCTCAGTTTCTGTACGATGGTCTCAACCCTGTGCAGGAACTTCAAGGAGAGTCTCCAAGCGCCAATCTGTTCACGGGGCTTCGGCTCGACGAATATTTCGCGCGCGCTGACTCTGGACGTCGGAATCGACTCGCATCTGCGCGCGGGTTATGTTTCAGGCTGCGGCGCTGCTCGATCCGGTATTCGCTAGTCGTGTGACCGGTATATGGGATCCGCGCGGAGTGCTTGCCGGACGCGATTTCCTTTCCAGAAATCGCCGAGCTTAGCTGCGGCCGTCGCAGAGTTCGGTGCCAAATGGGTGCCATCTTTGGTGCCAGAATGGGGCCTTCAGCGCGGATCGGTCGGTGTCATCCAGTGGCACTCAATAGCGCAGAGAGCGCCTGTGCCCGTTTGACTTCGTAACGTTCAGTATTTCTCAGTATCGTCCGGTGGCGAGTCGCCCTTTTCAACTCTCACGTCGGGAACGCGGGTTCGACTCCCGCTGGGATCATCAAGAGAAATCGAAGTTTTTCGTCAATGAGCTACGCCCTCAGGCGCGTTTGACAGCCACTTTTGACAGCCAGACTTCGTTCAGTCCCTTTGTGATTTCAGCGCGGTCCGGTGCTTCGATCACATCCGAAAATCCGACGAAAATGAACGAAAAGGAATTAATGCTCAGAAACTGGCTGAGGACAACGGCGTCCGCAACTCGGGAGCCACAAAAGCCGAGGTCACCGAACTTGTGGACGAAAGGATGAAATACACTCGGCATCCCAAGCGCCTTCTCTGTCTCTGACGCGACCGATGACGTGGTTACTCCTACGGAAACCAAAGTCGGAATACAGGGATCATCTCGCTCACCAAGAATGTAGGGCACGTTCTTCTCAAAGAGATCACGCGAAGGACCGTTGCCGCGACGCGCCCGCGCCGAATTGTAGAACGCCTTCAAGAGCCAGCGTGTTAGAAGGTGATAGTTGTACTGGAAAAGGATGTCGACCGGAGCATCGACAGGTTTAGAGAAGTAGTCGCGATAAAGGCTGGCCACATAGTTGTCGAGCTCGCTTAAACGGACTCCATTACATTGGCTGCAGACGTCCCTTACCGTAACTGGGCCAAAGACGGCCCCATCTCGGGTCTGATCAACGAAGGTGGTATACCCCACCTTTTCTGAGAGAAATTTCGGGAAGATCTCCTCTCGGGTCAGCGGACCGGGTGATTTGCAATATGCGCAGACTCTCACGTTTCCTCCGGTTACGGCCCGACGGGGATCTGGTGAATCGAACATTCGAGCTTAGTCCCTCGATCGATCAGGTGCGCATCACTGCTCCGGTGACGGACTCGCGCAGTTACCTCTTCGCTCGAAAGCGGTTTAGCTTCGTGTGATCTGCACGGAGCGATTCAGAACCGTACATCATGTGTATCGCGACAAAGCTGGTTGTTGGCGCTTGGCATTGTCATTGCAAACCCAGGCAATCGGTCCCGACTCGTTGTGGCGACATGCCCGGAAAGCGGGTTGGCTTTTCCCGATTCAAGCGCTTCCTAGAATTGATTCCATATTGTCGGCTGCTTCGCGCATCATCGCAGGCATTACGTGACCGTACACGTTCATCGTGACGGTGATCGAGCTGTGTCCGAGGAGTTCCATGATCGCACGAGCATGTACACCTTCCGCTAGCAGCAGAGACGCGGCGCTGTGGCGCAGATCATGAAATCGCAGAGTGGTCGGAAGCCGCCTTCTCAAGTAACGACTTGTACTCGCGATGGAGAACCTTTGGTTCGACTGCTCGACCGGTCGCCGTCGTGAATACAAGACCGCAGTCTCTCCATTCCGAGCCCGCTGCTAGACGTTCCTCAGCTTGTTTGACACGTCGGGCCTTCAACGCTCGGATCACTGAATCGGGTAGAGCGATCGACCGACGGCTCCCATCCGTCTTGGTCTCAGTTGCTTGAAGAGCGCACTTCTTCCCCTTTACATCGGAGCCGGTGAGCAAACGCTGCAGCGACTGGCTGATGTGAAGAGTGCGCTGGTCCAGATCGACGTCGCTCCAGCGCAGACCGAGTACTTCGCCGCGTCTGAGGCCAAGCGTAAGCGTCGTTACGTAGATTGGCTCAAACCTCGAACCCCTTGCCACTTTAAGCAGCTCGCGAGCGCTCTTCGGATCGAGCGGTTCGATCCTCTTGCGAATGATACGCGGAGGTGTCACGAGCGCCGCGCTGTTGCGGGCTACCAATCCCCATTTAAGTGTCGCGCTTCTCTCCTTTATGGATCGGCCCTTTATCGATTCGCTGCTGCGGCAGCGGCTGCGCGAGCTGGCCGCGGAGCGCAGACGCTTCGGCTATCGGCGCCTGGGCTGGCTGCTGGAGAGGGAAGGTCACGTGATGAACCGCAAGAAGCTCTATCGGTTGTACCGCGAGGAAAAGCTCATGGTACGCCGGCGCAGAGGGCGCAAGCGCACGCTGGGAACCAGGGCGCCGATGACGCTACCGGGCGCGATCAACCAACGGTGGTCACTGGACTTCGTGGCCGACGCACTGAGCGACGGGCGGCGCTCCCGCATCCTATGCGTGGTCGACGACTTCAGCCGCGAATGTCTGGCCACGGTGGTGGACACTTCACTGGGCCGGGGGTGCGTGTGGTGCGCGAACTGGACCGGCTAACAGCTGAGCGCGCACTGCCACTGATGGTGGTTAGCGACAACGGGACCGAGCTCACCAGCTGCGCAGTGCTGCGTTGGGCCACCGGGCGATTGGAGTGGCACTACATCGAACCCGGCAAGCCGGTGCAGAACGCTTTCGTCGAATCGTTCAACAGTAAACTGCGCGATGAGTGCCTCAACGAGCACGTGTTCCTCACCCTGGCCGAAACGCGCGAGACCATCGAAGCGTGGCGTTACGACTACAATCACCTGCGACCACACAGCAGCCTCGGCGCATTGACACCAATCGAGTTCGCCATGCTTAAAAGAGAGCAACAGCAACCGCCCTTGGAGGGCCAAAACCACGACCGACTCTACTTATAATCTGACGGGCATCGGGGGCAGGCCAACTCCGGTCAAACCGCTAACGCGGCGTGAGCAGCACCACGGGGATTTCGCGTTTCGTTCCGGCGTGGTCGGTGTAGTAGTCGGGCCATTGTGCTGTCATGATCGGCCGCGAAGGGTTTTGTGGGCAACGCGTTCCGCGACCTGGTGAGCGAATCACGCTAACGTTTTAAGGCTGTTCCGCACCAGCAGCGGGTCGACCGCTGGCTCAAACAAATTCTTGACTGAACCCCATGGGAAATCGCGGGCACTCCAAACTTCATTCTCACAAACGGCGGTACAATTCTAGTTTTTCTCGATGGAAGGAGAGGTGGTGCTAAATCTCTAGTCCTTCAGAAGATGAGGAGTTGAATCAAGTCTGTAGCGTTTGCGTCTGCGCCACAGCGTCACGACATTAATGCCAAGCTTGTGTGCGGCACTTTCGAGCGTTGGGCTTTCTGCCATTACACGGATGATTTGTTCGCGCTCGATGTCGTCGAGCCTCGGCGATAGCGCAGCAGTAGTCGAGCTTGCTTGAGAACGATCGCTACCGATGTCTGGTAAATACTCAGGCGTCACCACGTCGCTCGGGCACAACACGACCGCACGCTCAATGACGTTGCGCAACTCGCGGATATTTCCCGGCCATCGATAACGCAGCAGCGCCGATGATGCTTCAGGAGGAAGACGCAGACCCGGCCGGTGGTTACGTACAGTGGCGCCGGCGAGCATCCGCGTCGCCAGAGGCAAAATGTCGCCTTTACGCTCACGCAAGGCTGGAACCCGCAAAGTGATCACTCCCAATCGATAGTACAGGTCTTCGCGGAAGCGGCTCGCCTTAACTTCCGAAACAAGGTCGTGGCTCGACGCCGCGATGATTCGAGCGTCGACTGTAATCGCGTTTTCACTTCCCATCCTTTCGAAGCTCTGTTGCTTGATGAAGTGCAGGAGCTTGGTCTGAAGAGGAACACTCAGATCTGAAATCTCGTCGAGCAGGATGGAGCCGCCGTGCGCGGCTTCGAGGCGTCCGGGCTGGTCATTGTTTGCGCCGTTGAAAGCACCGCGCATGTGACCGAACAACTCGCTTTCGAGCAGATGTTCAGAGTGACCGGTGCAATTGACCGTGACGAAAGGACATTCGGCACGAGCACTCCATCGATGGATCTGATGTGCAAGGGCGTCTTTGCCGGTGCCGCTCTCACCGGTGAGGAGAATTGTAGCGTCGCTGGCGGCGGCGCGTTTCGCCTTCTCCAGCAGTCGTTGCATCACAGGAGCGTTCGATTCGAGCAGAGGAACAAATTCGTCGGCCGGGCGCAGCATAGGACGATCCAGATCTTCGCGTTCTTCGTCCACGATCAGTCCTCTATTGAGAAGTCAGTTACCGCCTTCAAACCCGACAACGTCTATGCGAAAACCCTCGGCACGGTTCAGCAGATCGGGATAGACCGCGCGGCCAAATAGTCGAGGGAACAGCGCTGGCCGATTTCTAGTAACGAAGACTCGGCCCACGCGAGATTGGCTGGCGAACCGTAGGAGCTCGCCGACCACGTCGGATGATTCGAGCCATACGATTCTCGCGCCCAGGTAGCTGGCGAGAATGGCGTCTTCTATTAGCGCCTGAACGTCAGCATTTCCAAATCGAGTGCGCGGCGAATTGACGAAAACCGCGTAGAACTGACCGTCATGTTCGCGCGCGGCTGCCGAGGCCCTACGCAAGAGGTCACCGTTGCTGGAACCACGGGCACTTAGACAGGCCATCACTGCCGTCCTTGGTAATTGCTCCGAAGTTCGCGTAGTCGCGAGTCGGTCTCCGTGCTCGTTCGCAACCAATCTCAGATTCGGCTGAGAAAACGAGTCGGCGCGTAACGGCGACTTGGATGGAATGATGGAGGCCATGCACCGGAAGTGAGCATCAACTGTGCCGTCACCAACTATCAGGACAATCAACGATTTTTTTGAGCCGCAAAGGAGCGGCATTTCAAAATCGACGCATCAGAGCATTTCAATTTGAAATGTCGCCAGGCGTGGCAAAGGAAAACCTCGTTCCTCTCTTGGAGTTTCGGATCGGCACGATTAATGCGGTTGTCTTTAGATCGTTAACAGGGTTCCACGGCAGTCTATGAGGCAACTATGAGAGAATCACTTTTGAAATCATTCCAAGGCTCGGAGGGAAGACCGCGCCTGATCAACGCCTTGATCACGCAGCCGCTGATCCGTGATAAGGAGCTCGCGGTCGTAGTCGAGCGGTACCTGAAATTAGAGGAGATATTCGCGGGGACGAGTCTCATCGAGCAGGGTGCATCTGATTCCGATCTTTATCTGATCCTGAGCGGCGCGTTTTCGGTTGCGATCGACGGGCGCATCGTGGCTCGGAAGAGAGCCGGCGAGCACGTCGGTGAAATGTCCGTGGTCGATCCATTTACGCGCAGGTCGGCGTCGGTCACCGCGACTTCTGATGCAGTGGTCGCGAGGATTGCTGAACCTGACTTTTCGGCGCTTGCCGACAGGTATCCCCGACTGTGGCGAAGAATCGCGCTGGAATTGGTTAGCCGACTGCGTGATGGCAATTGCGCAGATCATCAAGGGGCCGGCCATGCCGCTTAAAGCCGCCTTTTAAGCGCCCCGAGTGCCCTTACGCAGTCCTCGTTTCCTGATTGCGACCACTGCTGCGATGTCTACTAGTGAGAGCGCGTACCCCATCGACAATCTTCGACAGATACTTTGGAAGTCGACTCTCGCGCTCAAGCTCAGGCACCAGGTACTCGAAGACTGGAAAGGCAGGGCACGGTCCTCGGTGAAAGGTGACGATGCGTTTGGCGTTTTCGGGTTCGGGTAGACGCCGGCCCAACCCGTCCAGGGCAATGATCGAGCCGCGGGAATCATTGACGCGAAAAATCCATCTGCAGCGAACGCAAGTATATAGATACGGCTGTGGGCGAAAGGACCCGGGCTTCTCGAGGGCCTCAATCGCGTAGTGATGGCGTGTTTCCTCGGCGGTAAAGGCCGTTTTGCGCTTGAAGCGGGGCGCCCGCCCCGATGTCACAGACGATTCCACGACTACATCAATAGAACGCTCATGCGTGGTGGAAGGATCGAGTGGATGCGCTTGCATGGCTGACATCCCGTCCACCTTCGCGCCAAGGAAAGATGTCATATAGCGCGTCTGAATTTGTAAATTCGATTTCATAAACCTTCGTCGAGACAAATCGCGATGAGACTGCTAGAAGAGAAACTCTTGAGGAGTAATCGCGAGCATAGCCTGAGCTCGCTTGCTGGCTGTTTCGATGTTCTGAGGCCCCCTGAATTCCGGGCAAAGCGAAGCCAGGATTCTTAATAAGCCAAACTTCAACATGCTTAATTGGACGACCGTCGTCGCCGGCTGATGCTGTCGAGGGGATCTCGAAGCGAACCTGAAGCTGGGGCATGGGCCTTCAGCAAAGGTCTTAACCTGTCTTGAGTTCTCTGGCTCGGGCAACGGATCTCTATTGCGATCGATAGCTACGATCGAGCCGCGGCGCCCATTGACCAGAAATATCTGTTTGCATCGCACGCACAGATAGATATACGGCCGACGCCCAAATAAGCCCGGCTTCTTAAGCGGTCGGATCGCAAAATTGTGCTTCGTCTCCTCTGGCGAAAAAGGCTTGCCGGAATACTCGCGCCTTGCCGAGGGATACAGTCGATTGAGCTGGTGGTAACCAATCGGTGAAACTGACAGGGGCATCTGAATACCAACTTTCGGAACTGGGCCGATGATCCGAAAAGAAGAAAGATCGCGGCGCAGTGTTCTAAACAAGTTCATGTTCTCCGCTCACCTGAACTCATAAGGCTTCATGCTAAAGCAACCACCGCGCCAGATGAGGCCGCGATGGTGCCAGTTGGTTGGCTAGATCGAAAAGCCGCGCAACTATTCAGGGATTTCGATATTGCGGTTGAGGTCGCTGGGGACCGGGGAACGGTTCGACGGCGCAGCATTTCAAAATGAAAAGCAGCTTCGTTTGATAATTAATTGGTCTACCTCGAAGGCTTTAGGGAAGTCCTTTAGGAATTAGGGTTTTTCGTCGGCACACCTAATGCACCTACCTCGCGCGTAACCTGCCGATTCGAGTATCGGCCAAACAGGAGTGCTGAAGATGAAAAGAATCGAATTGGTGATCGATCCGGGCACTCTCGACAGCTTCAGGGAGGCTGCCAAGGTTTTGAACTTGTCTGACTACGACGTGACCGAGGTTCGCCGCACGCTCCCTGCGAGGATCCGTGAACGCCAGCGGCTTTACCGCGGCCTCGAGTTCGTCCTCGATCTGGTGGAGAGGCTCAAGATCGATCTGATGGTAGCAGACGACGCTGCTATGCAAATAGCGCGCGAATTGATCGAAAGTGTTCGTCCAGAAAGTATCGCAATCCTGAAGTTAGAGCAGGCAGTGGTTGTTACGAGTCAGGCTGCCCTTCGTTCGACCCGCGTTGCCGCTGTTCCAACCTCCCCGGCGTTGGCAGCCGCGCACTGATTGCGCGGTATCGGGTGGCGAGAAGAAGGCGGTTCCTGGGGCCGCGCTGATCGCGACTCCAACTCGGACTGCGGAAGATGGACCAAGCGAACCATCGGGATGGGATAGGTGGTTATGCCGATTGTCTTATTACTGCTCGCCGTCATCATCGCACTTGCCTGGTATATGGATGGAGGTGTGAGTGACAAGGACAAGGGAAAAGATAACGATCCTCCGACAAGTCACCTTACCCGATAGACTCTGACGCCTTAGCATCTTCATTCAGCCCACATTTCAATAGCTATAGTCCCTGCCGTTGGCTTACACAGGCGAGCATCTGGCACTGTAATTTGCAATCGCACCCCTTCCTTCTCTGACATTCAATTTTTAATTGTGCTTGCTCGATGGTGACGCTCGCATTAGCAATCGCGTGCGATCAAGGCATCTCTTTTGGAAAGCAAGGTTACCTATTGCCCATTACTCTTTGGTTTCTTCCGGAGCACCGATCTTGCTTCAGCGGATCGAGATGGCCCAGTCATGGCGCCAAG
>PMOH01000402.1 GCA_003161515.1 Deltaproteobacteria bacterium | reverse complement strand
CGCCGATGGCATCGCCACCATAATCCTTCCGAACACATGTACGCGGTGCGCGAGGCCGTCGCTGCCTGCGTTAGTTCGCGCATGCCGTCTTCGAAATCCACACTCTCCGTGTAATCTGCGTACGATCTGAACGCGGGAAGCTGCCACGCCGTATGCGGCGAATCGTTGCGCTTTGAGCTGCGCCTGCCGCCGAGCCGCTTGATCCATCGATACTCGATGTTCGCGCGCTCGAGCGACGCAGAAAGTTCCGCCTGGTTGAACTGCGGCCATCGTTTCGAGCTCGGGAACGATCGCACGTCGGCAACGACTGCGATTCGATGTTCGCCGAGCAATTCGAGGAAGCGCTCGATCGGATGCGTCGAGTGCCCGATCGTAAAGATCGGCGCGTCGTTATTGCGCGCCGGGGGCGTCGGCCGCCTTCTCCGTCTGCGAGGTTTTGATCTTTGCCTCCGCCTGGTTCGCGACTGCGACGACGATCATCGAATCGGGATGCAGATATTTCTTCGCGACCGCCAGCACGTCATCCTTGGTGACCGATCCGATCAGCTTCGGATACTGATCTGCGTAGTCGAGCCCCAGTCCGTAAAACTCGACCTGTATCATGAACGACGCGATCGCACTTTGCCGTTCGATCCCCAGCGGGAAGCTGCCGATGAGAAATTTTTTCGCGCCGTCCAGTTCGGCGTCGCTCACCGGTTTTTCCTGGATCTCGCGAAGCTGCTGCAGGACCAAATCGATCGCCTCGTTCGAACTCGCGTTTTTGGTTTGCAGGCCGATGGTGAACGCGCCCTGGAATTTGCCCGGCTCGAAG
Source organism: Deltaproteobacteria bacterium (assembly GCA_003161515.1). GTDB lineage: Bacteria > Desulfobacterota > Binatia > Binatales > Binataceae > Binatus. Next base: position 3,778 of record PMOH01000402.1, on the reverse strand, counting down.
CCGCTGTTAATCGAGTAAGCCAGCCCATGCTGGCTGCGAACGACCTTCACCAGCCGCGAGGAAAATCCGCCGCCGCCCAGGATGTAGTTCATCACCTTGAGCCGGTAAAAATCCGGATTCGAGCGCTCGACGCCGCCGGAACCCATGATGATGTTGGCTTGCATCACGTTTCGATCGATCAGTTTCACGTGGAGTCCGGCGGGCACGTTGATCGGCGACGGCGCGTCCTGCGGTGCGACCGAGCCGGCCAGGCCCGCCAGTGCTTTCTCAAGTGATGCTTTAACTTCGTCGGCAGTCACGTCGCCAGCGACCGCGATGATCGCGCTGCCGAGCTTGTAGTAATCGTGATAGTAACCGCGCACATCGTCGTTGGTAAGCTTCGCGACCGAGTCGGATGAGCCGGCGCCCGGATGCCCATACGGGGCGTCGCCGAATAAATCTTTGTCAAATTCGACGCCCGCGGTGTAGCCCGGCTGTTCTTCCGCCGCCTTGATTTCCGCGACCTGCTCCGCGCGTTTGCGCTCGATATCGGCGTCACGCAGTCCCGGCTCGGTCAAAATCCCCGCCAACAGTTGCATCGTCTCGCCTTGATACTTCTTGAGCGATGTCATCCCCGCCGTCGAGTAGTCGCGGCCGGCCGACACTCCGACCGAGCTCCCCATGAAATCGGTTTTCTGATCGAACTCGGGCGCGGTGAGTTCCTTGGTGCCCTGCGAAAGGCATCGCGCCGTCAGCTCGGCCAGCCCTTCCTTGCCCTTCGGATCGCGACGCGTGCCCGCATCAAACTCGATCATCACCGTAACCATCGGCAGTTGATGCTGTTCCGAGACCAGCACGGTCGCGCCGTTGCTGAGCGTCATCTTCTTGATGTCGAGTGCATGCGACGGCGTCGCCGCCAAGACCAACGCCGCAATCGCCGCGACGCTCGCCAACATTTTCATCCGCATCGTCGCGCCGCTCATCGCAATTCTCCGCCGCTCAGTCCGCCGCCTCCATGCGGCAGGACTCCCGTCGGCACCAGCACGCCTTCGGTCATGTTGGTCGCGACCAGGTAAGTTTTCGCGACGCGCTGGACGTCAGCCGCGGTGACCTTGTCGATCCCGTCGAGATACTTGTCAACGTTGCGGTAGTCGCCGAGCATTTCGTAAACGCCGAGCATCTCGGCCTCGCGCATCACCGAGTCCTGCCCGAAGACGAATTGCGCCTGCTCGAGATTCTTGGCCTTCTGCAATTCCTCGGCGCCCACCGGAGCATCGCGCATCGCCGCAAGTTCCTTTTCGACTTCGACCTGCGTGTCCGCCGCCTTGATCCCGGGCCGCATCTGCGCCGACACCACGAACAGTCCCGGATCGAACGACGTCATGTCGTAGCCGGCGCCGATATCGACCACCATCTGTTTCTCAACCACCAGCTTCTTGTACAGCCGCGAGCTCTGCCCGTCGCTCAAAATTTCCGACGCGATTTCGAGCGCGTAAGCGTCGGGGCTCACGATATTCGGCACGTGATACGCTTCTTCGAACGCCGGCAGATTCGCCGCATGCTTCAGCTCGACGCGCCGCGTTCCATCTTGCGGCGGTTCGAGGTCCGTCAACGGCGGCGGCTTGGGCCCATTCTTGATCCCTGCGAACGCCTCGCTGATCAGCTTCAGCACCTGGTCGCCGTCGAAATCGCCGACCGCAACGATCAGCGCGTTTTGCGGCGAGTAGTAAATCTTGTGATACGCCATCGCGTCGTCGAGCGTCAGCCCGTCAACATCGTGGAACCATCCGATCACCGGCCAGTGGTACGGATGCGCCACGTACGCGGCCGCACGCACCATCTCGTCGAGTGCGTCCTCCGGATTATCTTCGGTCCGCATCCGCCGCTCTTCGAGCACGACGTGCTTCTCCTTGTCGAAATCCTTGGGCTCGAAGTTGGCCATCCGATCGGCTTCGAGCGTGATCGGCACGTCGATATGATCCTTGTTCATCGTCTCGAAATAGTCGGTGAAGTCGGATTCCGTGAACGCGTTATCCTCGCCGCCGTTCTGCTGGATGATTTGCGAAAACTCCTCAGGCCCGACCTTTTTGGTGCCCTTGAACATCAGATGCTCGCACAGATGCGAAATTCCAGTCTTGCCGAACTGCTCGTTGCGCGAGCCGACGCGGTAGAAAACGTTGAAGGTCGCGAGCGGCGCCTTGTGGTTCTCGAGCACCAGCACGCGAAGCCCGTTAGGCAGCGTCTGAGCCTTGACCGCATCGGAAATTCCCGCACGCGCGGGAGAAGCGGTCAGGGATAGAAGGGTACCGAGCGCCGCCAGCAGGACGAGACGGCGATGATTGCCAAAAATCGTGATGCGCATAGGTATACGATCATCTAAGTCTGCCGCTTCGGGGCAAGTCAAGGAATTAGATTTACCTCTCCCTCGGGAGAGGTCGTGCGGCGACACTGGTGTCGCGCACGGGTGAGGGCGCTGACATCGTGCTGAATCCATGCGCCTTCACCCGCGCCAGGGGCGCGACCTCTCCCGAAGGGAGAGGTATGTCAACGCAGGAGCGTCGAGAAAATCAAATGCTTATAGCGCTCGGTGGGAACCGCGCTGCGCTCGGTCTTCGACTGCAGGATCGCGCCCTGCAACGACGCGATCAGAAAGCCGGCGAGCTCATCGCAATCAGTTTTCCGCGGCAGCTCGCCAAGCTTCACCGCGGCTTTCAGGCAATACGCGACCGCCTGGCGCAGCTCTTCATATATTTCAACCAGCCGCTTCCTGATCAGTTCGCTGTGATCGCTGGCTTCGGCGCTGAAATTGCCGACCAGACATCCGTTCCGCCAACCAATCCGATTGAGATACTTGATCTGCGCATCGACGTAGGCACGCAAGCGCTTGAGCGGCGGTAGCGAGTCGTTGCGAAGAGTCCGCTCGATCGTCCCGCGGACGTCTTCGAAATATCGATCGAGAATTTCAAGGCAGAACGCTTCTTTCGAAACGAAATGATTGGTGAACGACCCCTGCGGCACTCCCGCCGCCTCGACGATGTCGCGAACGCTCGCGCCGCCAAACCCGCGCTCGTGCACCACGCGAAGACCTTCGGTCAATATTTTCTCGCGATGCGACGGCTTGGCCACTGACTCCCAATATGTACGGTCGTATTCAAATCGTCAACGGAGCGGCTCCAGCACGAGCACCGGGATTTCATGGCATTCGCGGCTTCTTTTTAAACTGCCTACGCTGGAAACGTCGTGCCGAACATCGGCGCACCGCTTTGCGATTCTTCCTTGCTCGCTTCGTCTTGCAGAACGTCCCAATGCTCGGCGAGTACGCCGTCGGCGATGCGGACGATGTCGGCCGCGATCCAGCTGCGCGGCCGTCCGTTGCCCGAAAAGCGTCCGTGGACGATCACAAATTCCTTGTCAGCGAGGATCACGCCGTGTTCGTAGCGCAATGTTGGCGGCGCGCTTTTAACCAGATTGAAAAGGCCCTCACGTCCCGGCGCGATGTGAGCACTGTGCTGGATATCGTGAAGTAGAGAGCCTTTGGCGGGCGGCAGCGCCGATTTCCCAAGTTCGCGCTCGACCTTGTCGGGGTCGGATTCAAGGCCGCCATCCGTTGACCACATATAAGTGTGCTCAAAGCCGGCGATCGTCTTGAATTTGTAAGGCTCGCGACGCTGATCGCTCAGCACCACGGATTTTCCATTGCGATGTCCCGTTACAACGCGGCGATGACCGTTGCTTTTGACCATTGTGATGACCTCGCAGCCCGATTATTCGCTCGGTTCTGCCCGATAGCGGTCATATC
>PMOH01000026.1 GCA_003161515.1 Deltaproteobacteria bacterium | reverse complement strand
GGGCAAGGGCAGATCACTTGATTCAAATGAAACCCGCCGTGGGTTCATGCTTCCTTGGGCAGGGGTGACCCCTGCACCCAGTATCAATCGCAAAGTTGCGCGCAGCGCACTACTTTGCTCGAGGGGTCAAGTGTTGGTGCGGTTCCTTTTTTCCTGGCGGCGGGCTCTTCGGCGGTGTTTCATTTCTAAAAATATATCGTCGTACACCAGTTTTCGGATTGAGAAGCCGGGGGTGGGGAAGTTTACTGCGGCGTCTTGGGGGCGGCGTTGGTAGCGGAAGACCTGGATGCCGTTCCACCATGTCGGTGAGTGATTGCGCGGGGTGCGTAAATCGAGAATCAGATCGAAGCTTTGCAAGGCGCGCGCGACCAGGTGGTTGGCGGAGCGGGCGGCGCGTTTGTTGGTGTCGTCGATGATGACTACGGCGTCGTCGGCGAGGTGCGGGATCGCCAGCGCGAGGCCGTCGTACTGATCGTGAAAACTGTGGCCACCGTCGTAGAAGTAGGCGCCGACGCGCGCGGGAGTCCATGGCGCGGACGCAAGGAAGTCGCGGAAGTCCATGTCGTGGAAAGAGACCTGGCCGACTGCGGTGTGCGCGTCGAGGGTGCGGCGGAGCGCGTCGGAGGCGCCGTCGAACTGCGAAAAATTGTCGCATGCGAAGATCCGCGCGTGCGGGTTGGAGGCGGCGGCGCCGACCAAGCTGGCTCCTTTGTAGGATCCTACTTCGACGTAAACTTCGCCGGGGTCGAGCGAGGCGACGGCGCAATTGAGGAGGCGGAGCTTGTTCTCGGTGGCCATCCCGGGGATTTCGGCGAGGATGTGCGAGAGCGAGCGGTCATTGGGATGGGTCGAGCGGGCGAGGCGGCGCGGGTCGGCGAACTCGGGCCATTGCGCGCGGCATCGCTCGAGGAAGGCGTCAAAGTTCATTTTTTTCAGGAAAGTGTTTCTAGCGGCGAGGATGCTTACCAATACATTGCGGGGCCCATCGGGCCGACCAGGCCCATGCCGTATGGATTGAACATCTCTTCCTGCTCGTCCATCACTTCCATCTGCTGGGCTTCCAGATTTTCGCGGGAGACTTCGCCTTCCTTGGCCTGGAACTGCTCGTTGAGTTTCAATTTTTCGTATTGCTGATAATTTTCCTCGGTGCCGACGTACATGCATTTACAGAAAGCCGGATCGGCCATGTAGTAGTGGAGCGTGCCGGTCTTGCCGATGTAGTAATCAACCGTGAGCGGGACCAGCGATGCCAGTTGCTGCTGACGCTCCGGAGTGTCGGCCGGAAGCATCCGGAAGCCGGCCGCCGAGAGCATCGGCTCGACTTGCTCGGCCTGCTGCTCGGGGGTCGGCGACGGCGGCGATTTTATCGAACCGCATCCGAGTAGCGCGGTCGCGAATGCGGCGACCATCGAGATCAGGAGGAGCGAAACGGTCGCGCGTCGCGGCATCAGCTCGTTTTCCATTTTTCAATTTTCATTTTTTCACTCTGAAGTTTTTCAAAGACGTCGATGCGCAGAAAAAAAGGGCGGCCGTCGCGGGCCGCCCTCGAGCGTCAATCAGGGGACGGAGTTGTTTGGGTTGCCAGCGGCGTCGAACAAGGTCAAAGCGCCGGCGCCGTCAGCGTTGAGGGTGATAGACGCGCGGGTTTTGCCGTCGGGGCCGAGCAGGGCGAGGCCGGGGCGTCCGTCGGGCGTCAGATCCATCCCGATGCGTCCGTGATTCTGGTCGGCGAGGCGCAGCGTGGGGGTGCCGTCGGGCTGCACGATGATCGAGGCGCGCGGATTGCCGGCTTTGTCCATCAGGCCGAGGCCGGACTGGCCGTCGGGGGCGACGCCGAGGGTGGCTTGCGGCTTCGCGCTGGAGTCGAAGAGGACGACGCGCGCGACGCTTTGGGTGAGGCCGACTTCGATGCGCGGGTTGCCGTCGTGGCCGTAGATGCCGAGCGCGGGGGCGCCGTCGGAGCCGACGCCGAGGCCGGCGCGCAACGTGCCGGTTCCGTCGAAGACCCCGAGTTGCGCGACGCCTTTGCTGGTGACGTTGAACTCGCCGCGGGTCTTGCCGTGGCTGTCCACCAGCATGAACTTCTGCGCGGTGAGCATCCGGGGCGCGTTGGCGGCGTCAACCGTGCGCGCGGCGAAGATATGGCCTGATACGGCGCCTCCAACGAAAGCGGCGGCTAGAGTCAGGGTCACAAACCCGATTCGCTCTTTGATGGTCATGTCGCAGTCTCCTTTCGAGGTGCCGAGGTTAGGCAATTTTCGGGGTGAAGATTAGCAGTTGGATGAGTAAAGGAAAAATGCGTGAGAAAGGGAACGGGGAACTTTATTTTAAGTGAAACCCGCGGTGGGTTTCACGCTTCCTTCGNNGGGTGACCCCTGCACCCGGTGAGAAGCGCAAAATGGCGAGGACGCCATTTTGCTCTCAGGTTCTTTTTAGGAGAGTCCTGATGGGCTAGCTGCCGGTGCCTGTGAGGGCTACTTGGCGCGGGCTGGTTGGGTCCTGGGGGATGGTTACTGTTAGCGTCGCGCTCTCGGATGAGGTCGTGGTGGGTTTGAATTTTACTCCTATCGTGCATGATGCGTTGCCGGTCAGGGATGGGCCGCAGGTGCCGCCGGTGATCGTGAAGTCGGGGGCGTTGGCGCCGCTGAGGGAGCTTCCGACAGAAAGCGTGAAAGGCGAGTAGTTGGTTATCGTCGCTTTCAACGTCTTCGAGGATGTTTGCGAGACTGTGCCGTACGAGAGAGTCGCGGGAGTCACGGTATCGGGAATTGTGGGGCCGGTGCTGAGGCCAATGTTGTAGGGACTAACTGGGTCAGGGCTATCGGACACCGTCAACATCGCTGATTCCGATCCGAGCGCGCCCGGGGTGAAGGTGACGTCGATGCTGCATGCGGTTTTGGCGGCGAGAGTCGCCGTGCAGGTACCGCCTGAGATCGAGAAATCCGCCGGATTATTGCCGCTGAAACTTTCGCTCAGACTTACCGGCTGGGTCTGATGGTTGGTCACGCTGAAGGCGGCGATTCCCTTCAGCCCGAATCTCACGCTCTTGAACACCAGGCTGGTCTTCGAGAGGGACAAACCGGCAATGCCTGCGCCGGTGAGGGTCGAATGCTGCGGGCTGGTGGTAGCGTTGTCGGAGACCGTCAGCGATGCCGGGTGCGCACCGACCGCCTCAGGGGTGAACGAGACCCCAAGCGTGCACGACCCCAAGGGTGGCACGGTCACGGGAATGGGACCGCATGTGCCGGTGCCGCTCAGCGCATATTCGGGGTCAGATGGGGTCGCGCCCGAGATGATCAGCGGATTGGTCCGGCCGGTGTTATGCACCGTCAGATTCTTCGTCAGCGTCTGCCCGACGGCGACATTGCCGAACGCGAGCGAAGCAGTCACCGACATTGAGGTGGTCGGCGTCGCCGTCGGCGTGGCCGTTGTTGTCGCGGTGGCTGTTGCGGTCGCGGTCGAAGTTGCTGTGGCCGTCGCAGTGGCAGTGGGAGTCGCTGTCGCAGTGTTAGTCGCTGTAGCTGTAGCGGTCGGCGTTCCAGAAGACGGACTGAACGGACCGATCGCTATGCCATCGGGATTGTTGAGCCCGGTACTTCCACCATTGATAGTGGCTAAGGGAGCCTCATTGAGAGTGCCTGTGCTGCTGCCCAGTGCCGCAAATTCGCTGACACTGCTTCCCTCATGAACCACGTAGATATTGAGGTTCGAATCCAGCGCGACGCCTCTTGCACTGGTTATTGTGGTATTGGTTCCGCTGATATTGGCGATCGGAGCCATATTGCCATTACTCCCCGGCGAGTAGATAACCACGCCGCCGGGCGTGCCATTACCCTGATTCCCTACATAAATGTTGCCGGTTGGATCCACCGTGATCCCGTCCGGGCCACTGAGCATCGTATTGGTCCCAGCGATGGTGGCAGTGGGTGTCACATTGCCGCTGCTGCCGGCCGGATATACGGTCACACTGCCGCAGCCGAAACTGTTGGAATTGCAGTTCCGCGGGCCTCCGAAAAAATTCGTTACATAGATATTCCCGCTGGCGTCGAGCGCAATCTGGTTGGGCCTGGTGAGGAGGGTGTTGCCGCCGCTAATCGTTGCGAAGGGCGCCACGTTGCCGTTGCTACCGGCTGAGAAAATTTTGATGCTGTTGCTTGTGTTGTCTACGACATAAATGTTTCCGCTCGTATCTAGCGCGACGCCGTTGGCAGTGACGAATCCGGTGCTGCTGCCGGAGACAAAGGTACTCGGCATTGCATCCCCGTTGCTGCCGGCGGGATAAGTGGTAAAGCTGCCCGCGCCGGAACCACCGCAAGCGCCGCCACAGCCCGACACATACATATTCCCGCTTGCATCAAGGGCTATACCGAGAGCGCCATTCAGCTTGGTGTCGGGACCTGAGATGGTCGTGACTGGTGACACATTGCCGCTAGTCCCCAGGGGGAAGGCGGTAACCGAGTTGTTGCCATTGTTAGCTACGAAAATGCCAACCGTCGCGGTTATGGTGGCAGTCGCGGTTGGCGTTGATGTGGACGTCGTTGTTTGCGTCGCGGTCGGAGTTGCGGTTGCCGTCAAGGTCGACGTTGCCGCTTGTGTCGCAGTTGCAGTCGGAGTTGCCGTTGGCGTTGCGGTAGCGGTGGCCGTCGCAGTCGGCGTCGCGGTTGAAGTTACCGTTGCCGTCGCGGTCGCAGTGGCGGTCGCTGTCGCTGTTGCAGTTGGTGTGGCCGTTGGGGTCGCAGTGCCGGTGGCAGTCGGGGTGGCGGTAGCAGTTGAGGTGGCCGTCGCAGTCGCAGTTGCGGTGTCGGTAGCCGTGGCAGTCGCAGTTGCGGTGTCGGTAGCCGTGGCGGTCGCAGTTGCGGTGGACGTCGCGGTGGCAGTGACGGTGGCGGTGACGGTGGCAGTTGCCGTCGCAGTTGCTGTCGGAGTGGCAGTAGCGGTCGGCGTCGCGGTCGGAAGAACATCGCCGGACTCGAACGCGCCGATGTCGCAAGCGGTCTCGGCATTGTTGTCAGGGTCGGGGCGAGCTGCACCTCGCTGGTCTGTACTCGGGCAATTGGCCAGGGGAACCGCGTCTATCGCCGGACTGCTCGATTGCAGCGCGACGGTTTCGGTCGGGCCTCCATTGTTCTGCAGACCGTTGAAGCTGAGCAGCGGATCGACGCCATCTCCTATCGGCTTGCCATTGGAAGTGTCGATGATGGTCTCGAAGCCGCAGGTGTTATCTTTCGAAATGTTATATCCGTCGTCAGTCACGGTTCCTTGGCAATTTCCGCCGGGATTGTCGCCTAACAGAGTATTTTCTGCAGTTAGGTTCCCGTAGATGCCAGAGCCGGCTACACCAGCCTCGAATGCCGCGCTCGATGGATCGGTAGAGTTATTTTGCACCGTACCGTTCTTGATCGTCAGCGTTCCGCCGTTATATACCCCGCCGCCATAGTCCGCTGCGTAGTTGTTGTAAAGCGTCGAATTGGTAATCGTCAGTGTCCCATCGTTGTAGATCGCGCCGCCAGATCCAAACCTCGGCGCTTGATTGTTCGAGAATGTGCTGCCGGCAATGCTTACGATCCCGGAGTCGATCCGAATCGCGCCGCCGTTCAGAGTAGCCGAATTATTCTCGAAGGTGCTGTCGCTGATATTCAGAATGCCATTGTCTACGATTGCGCCAGCGCCATTCTGGCCGTTGTTGCCCGTGAATATGCAATCAACTATCGTTAGAGTCCCGCCATTGTTGGCCGCACCACCGCCAACTGACCCTTTGCCATTCTGAATCGTCAAGTTGTTCAGTTGAAGAAAAGCATTGGAATCCACGGAGAAAATCTGGGAGGAACTGGCCCCATCAATAGCTTGGCCGCTTCCCTGGATGGTCAGGGAGTTCGCGACAGACGGAAGCGAACTGTTGAGCGTGATCGTCCCAGCGACTGCGAACTGTATTTCGTCGGCGCCCGTGCCGGGCGCGCAGTCGCCGCCTGAGGTATCGGACCTGGCATTGGCGTTGTCGATCGCCTCGCGGAGCGTGCAGAAACCGTTGCCCGACGTGCTTGCCGGATCGCTCGTGTTGTAGACCGTTATAGGCCCACTCGCGTGGAGCCTCGATTGGGTTAGCGTAAGACAAACAGGTGCGAGCACAATCAGCAGGACAATCAGCAGTCCTGGCCGAACGATCGCGCTGGAAGCGCTGAGACTCCAGACAAGCGCTGGCGACAAGGCTACCTCGAGACATTTAGAGACCGCGCCGCAACACCTAGTCCAGAGCCGTGCGGGATGCTTCATTTGTCCAAGGCCCCCAACCGACGATGGTCAAGCGTTTCTGTTAACTAGATTTCGTGCGGAACTGCCACGACCCCTCTTTCGCGGCGTTGCAGAAGCGATTCGAGGGTTGGACTAGTCGCTGACGTTCGGCTGTTAGCTACTGTTGCGCCAACCTTAAGTCAAATAGCTCCTTCAAGGAGAAAAATAACTGATAGTGTAGAAGTCTTAGCCGAAAGTTTTTTCGAAGGAATCGCGAGAAGCTATGGGGAACGGGGAACTGTATTTTTAGTGAAACCCCTCCGTGGGTTTCACACTTCCTTGGTCAGGGGTAACCCCTGCACCTTAGTTAGGAAGAAATGCTGAGCGCAAAATGGCGAGGACGCCCTTTTGCCCTCAGGTTCCTCTGGGGAATTCCGCTAGCCTAGCTTCCGGTGCCGGTTAGGGTTACCTGGCGTGGGCTGGTCGGGTCCTGGGGGACACTGACGGTTAGCGTGGCGGTTTCTGAGGTGGTGGTTGTAGGCTCGAATTTTACTCCTATCGTGCATGAGGCGTTGCCGGATAAGGATGCGCCGCAGGTGCCTCCGGTGATTGTGAAGTCGGGGGAGTTGGCGCCGCTGATCGAGCTGCTTATCGAGATCGTGAACGGTGACTTGTTGGTTA
>PMOH01000120.1:8814-10664 GCA_003161515.1 Deltaproteobacteria bacterium | reverse complement strand
GCCTCTTCCATGTAGTGGGTGCTGTAAATTACGCCCGCGCCCGCATCGGCATAGTGCCGAACCCGCGTCAGCAACTGCTCGCGCGACTGAAGATCGACGCCGACCGTAGGTTCGTCCAGCAGCAACACAGAGGGACGATGAACAATTCCACAGGCCAGGTTGAGCAGGCGCTTCATCCCACCGGAGAACGCATGCATAGGATCGCCGGCGCGATCGCCGAGACCCACCTCGTCGAGCGCGCGCTTGCAATGCTCTATTGCGTCGTTGTGGGAGAGTCCCTGCATGCGCGCGAAATGCCATACGTTCTGCGCCGCACTAAGTGTCGGATACAGCGCGAGCGATTGCGGCACCAGCCCAAGCATCCGTCCCAGTCCAGTCGGATCGCTCTTTCGCGGCTTACCATTGATAAGAATATGACCGCTATCGGGTTTAAGTAGAGTAGCCAGAATCGACAGCGTCGTGGTCTTGCCCGCGCCGTTGGGTCCGAGCAAGGCGACAATTTCACCTGGCCTTACTGCGAGGCTGACATTGTCAAGCGCAAGCCGCGCGCCGTAACTCTTCGAAATCTCGATCGCTTCGAGAAGTGGTGCCTTTGCCGGACTCATTGAAACATTACACCGCCGATACCATCATCTGCCCGGGGTTGACGACGAAGGTCTAATGCTGGGCGAGTGCGGCCGGAGCGATGACGACAGCGCGGGCTAAAACTGCCAAGACTTTCATTGCACCTCCCATGCGGAGTTTTGAGTACGAGAGTTGTTTTGGCGTCGCTCGATTTCAGTTGGCGAACGCCGGTGGAGCAACAGCGGCGGGCTGGCTGACACGCGTGAGCATGGCCGTTACGCGCATCGCGCCGGGCCAAACCCTGAGGCAGAACGGCAGCACAGCACGCGCGAGTGCGTTGTTCAAGCCGTGGTCGGCGGCCTTGGCAAAACGCATCTGGAGCAGCATTGCGGACCGCAGTTTTGGCTGAAAGACCTGCGCCGGCTCCGCTGCAAGATACGAAGCGGCGGCACGGCGGCCAGTATTCAGCGCGATGGATATGCCGTCACCGGTGAACGAGGGGATGACGGCTGCCTGATCGCCAATGCAGTAGAGCCCATCCTCCGTTGTGCGACGGATGTAACCGTAAGGGATTTGAGTGATGACGATCGGTTTGTCGAGCAGCGGCTCCGCACCGTCAAGCCGCATTGCGAGGTGGGGACAGTCCTGCTGCATCTTCGCAAGGAGGCCCTGCCAGCGAAGACCCGCACGTGCAAAATACCACCGTTTCACCACCAGGCAGAAATTCGCAATGCCGTCTTCCACCGGTTGGATACCACCGTAGCCTCCGGAATAGAGCATCAACTCGGAGGCGTCCCCCAGGTCAGCGGTCTGGGCGGCAGACAACCGATAATACATCTTGAAGGCGACCCATTGGTGAGGGTCCTTCGGGCGACTGTGGCCGCGCAGATCGTGCTTGCCTGTGGCGAGAAAGACGTTTGGAGCTTCGTATGTGGTGCCGTCGTCGAGCGTAGCCTGCCAGAGGTTGGCGGTCGCGCGGCTGAGCGACTGCACACTGCGACCGCGCTCGACGCGGACTCCGGCGGTGACAGCCTTGGCCATGAGCGCTGTATCGAGCGCCTTGCGCGTGAGCGAGGCTGCGCGAAAAGGTAGCGGAGCCTGCGCGGCGCGTCTGGCTGCGGCAAGGCGAACGTAATCGATGGGCACCGCGCCAAGAGAGGCCACGTCGATGCCAAGAGCATGCAGGTCTTCAAGGGCCTCACCGCTTAGGAATTCTCCGCAGACCTTATGGCGCGGCGTGGGCTCGCGTTCGATCAACGTGACGCTGCGTCCTTTTCGGGCGAGCG
>PMOH01000120.1:0-8700 GCA_003161515.1 Deltaproteobacteria bacterium | reverse complement strand
GGTGAAGGCGATGACGCCAACCGCCGACAGTACGTCGCCAAGATGGCTCCAGTAAGCGGGCACAAGGTTGAGTACACGGGTGGAGACAAAGGTGAACGTGACCGCATAGGAGCGGGCCATCCACTGGCGGTGCACGGCGATCTGTCCGTTACGCGCGGCAATCACGGCAGCGGCAGTGCAGACGATCCATGCAGCGCCTTGCATGGCGGTCCCAGGCAGCCCGGGACGTCCGGTCGCAAGGGCGATCCCGGTAAAGGCGCCGAGGATGACGCAGATGAAGTACATGCGGCCTATCACGCGATGGAACTTCAGGTGACGCTGCCGAAGGCGCGACGAGAACTGCAGAGGGCCGGCCAGCAGAGCGAAGGTTCCGAAGAGCGCGTGCGGGATGAGGAGTCCGCGGTCGGCTATAACCTGCAGGCGGTAGGCATGGTACATGGGGTAATCGGTGAAAAGAAGGACCTCTGACGTGATGAAGACAAAGAGCGTCGTGACACCAAGAAAGATCCAGAGAACGGGTTTGAATCTGGAGCGGCTGGCACTGAGTGTAGGCAGGGTGAAAGATGCCATTATTCGCCTCTCAGATGGTTAGACGCTATGAGATGCGCCACGAGGGCGGCCTGGGCGATATGCTTCACATCTCTTAGTCTAACGAGACGCTTCACAATCACCGACCTCACTTCCACCGCCCCACGCACAACCGTCCCGGCCGCCAATGTTCTACCGTCGCCACCTCTCGCGGAACATCAGCCGCAGCCAACAGGCGTACCCAATCCTCCTTCCGGAAGGCTCGCCGGAACGACACCGGCCCATCATGCCTCACAATCGGGTGCCACCGCACCAACCCAAACATCCGATAACTCCACTCCGCCCGTTCCAAATCGTTGATAAACCAACCCAGCTGCACGTTCGCTTCCATCCGCCGCAGCAGCGCAACGATCTCTTCGTCCTCTAGATGATGTGCCAGCAGCGAACTAACGACGATATCCATCGGCTTCTGCGGCCGATACACCCTGGCATCGCCGGTCACCCATGTAATTCCGAGCTCCTTCGGCGTGGACTCCGCTGCCGCGCGCGCCGCATAAGGATTCAAGTCGATTCCGGTTAACTGCACGGCGATGCCCCGTCTCCGTGCCCAGCCTGCAATCTGCCGCAGTAGATCTCCACCGCCACTGCCCACGTCGACGATGTGCATCGGCTCACGCAAGCCGCGCGGTAGCCGCTCCAGCCACGTCAGCGTCGGCCGATAGCCTAAAAGCCAGCGATTCACTTTTTCCAGACTGAGCAAGCAGTCACGGAAATCCTCATAACTACAGTCACCATCCAAAAGCTCCGGGAACTCACGCGGAGAAACCCGCCGACTGAGATCGATCTGTGCACTAGACCACATGGAAGCGCATCGTCTCCGCTGTCAGTCCGGTCCAAACGCCATCGCGCACCCGTGTTGCCCGGGTCGCGCCTGCTGCATCATCCGCTGTAGCACGAACATCACCTTCGCCGAGGACATGTTGCCGAAGCACGACAGCACTTCGCGTGACGCCGCCAGCGCATCGGCCGGCAGCTCCAATCCTTTCTTCACCGCATCCAGAATAGACCGCTCGCCGGAGATAAACCCAATATGCCTGCTCACGCATCGTTGAGCGCATTGTGTTGCTCGTCTTTCAGTCGAGCGCGGTCCTCTCGATGGGCTCGCCAGCATTCTGAACCGGAGGTCTCGTTGAACCTTCAAGGCACGATTCCTTCGAGGCGCGATTCATGTCGTCCGCGCTTGGAGGCGATGTTGTTGGTATGAAGCAAAGCAGCAGCGACAGGTGTTAGCAAGCGGCCTGCCATTGCTTTATGCTAGTATCGTTGAGCAATCGCACAGCCTCTCATCTCCGCGTCTCGACAACGACTGCTGGTCGTTCCAAAATTTGAACGCGTGAAACAGACTCACGTACAAACTTTTGAACGAAGTGGTGAGGCGCTCATGGGGCCATTGTCGGAAGAATTCGATGACCAAATCGCGGCATCGCTGACCAAAGATGACCACTACGCGGAAGGCCGTCACCCTCGCGTGAACATCGCGCGCGGCATCCGTCAATCCGCAGAGTATCGGCTGAGCGCACTATCCTACGATGTTTCGCGATAAGCTGATGCCGGTAAGTTGCGCGATCGAAAGCCCAGGCTAACCTGCCTCAAGCTAATTGGCGCCGCTAATTTGACTTCGCTTATTCCAGTCGGGGAAGCGCCCGTCTTTGAAGCATGGCGAATATCGCCAGACCGATGGCGGAGCTGACCGTCTCGTTGAGACGAAACGCTAGCCCCACGACCATCCCGTCCGAAGCCGAAAGCCCCAATGCGGTGAAGATCAGGACTTTGCTTGCTTCCTGGACACCGATTGAGCCAGGCACGACGAAAATTACGAAACCGACCAGCCCCGAGAATGCCTCGATCGCGAGACTTGTTTGCCAGTCATTCGGCAAGCTGAGCCATCCAAGCACAAGCGATACCTGCAGCACACCAAACGAGAATGCGAACAGATGCGCTGCGATCGATCGCGCGAGATCACCTGGCCGCGATCGGTAGAAGTCCGCGACGTGCTCATCGACGGTGCTCGATGCGCCATCGATTTCGGCCATCCAGCTTTCAGGAAGGCCGATGCGGCGTCCGAACCGTAAGGTCGCTCCCGCGAAGCCGCGAAGCTGCAGCACCAGGAATACGATGAGGCCTAACAGCGTAATCATGAATCCGGCGAGCAGCGCGGTCGAAAGTCCATATGGCAGCCTCAGCCGATGCCACGTGATCAACATCCCGGCTGCGATGAAAATCGCCTTGGCAAACGTGAATGACACCAGGGCGGTCAGGACGCTTGCGGTCGCCGCAGTCGCCGGCAGATATGGCTGCAGCAGCATCACCTTCGCCGGCTCGCCGCCCATTGAGGCGGCGGGCACCATCTCGTTCAGTGCGGTCCCGGCCAACCGTACCAGGTACAGAGTGCCGAGGGTGCCGCGACGGAGATTCGGGGCGAACGTGAACCACCATCCGACCGTGTTGAACAGGTCGACGATCCTTTCGAGCGCCAGGATGAACACGAGTTTCGGTCCTATCAGCTCCAGGTTTGCGGCGAGGCTCGCAGGTCCGGTTTCGTAGATTAGATAGCCGAACAGCGCCACCCCCAAACTAAGAGCGATCAGTTGCTTGTTGCGCATAGCGGCTTGAAGCTTTTACCCTATGCCGACCCGCTTCCCGAAGTTGGTGAAGTGCAACTTGACGGAAAACACTGAAATTGAAGTCTCAGACGGTTCCAAACCAAACCTGGACCATATCCAGCCAGCACGCAGATGATTGGCATCCAGGGATGACGGTACATGAGCTGCAGAGGGAGGAGCACTGCGATGCTCCAAAATAGGATTGGACTACTGAGCAGCGCTTCGATACTTGCGATGACGCCTTTGTCGACATCAACGGTCAGAAGCTCGCCCTGCTTAGGATAGAGGTTGAAGAACCTAAGGAACTCAGTTGAGACGAGATCAAAGGTCGCGAGAATGAGGCCATCGAAATAAATCCGAGCGTAGGTCAGGGGGCTGTCCAGCAATAGATGCTCGGCGCCCTTGTTCATGAAAGTGACTCTCTGCGCCGCAAACCTGACTAACGCAGTGAATAGAGTTTCAGCGGCGAGCAGGCTTGCGAATAATATGGAAAGCGGATCTATCGCATACAGCGCCGCAGCAATGATTGCTATTTCCTCGCGCTCGAACAGCAGACAGGCCGTCCGATATACCATGAATACCGTGAAGCAACTTAATAGGATTTGAAGTGTGATCGTGGCAAGTTCCAGCCGACCCAGCAGCAGGCCAACTGCGAGCAGCAAAGGATAACCAGGGGTTCGAATGATTTCCGCTACTCCACCCGAGAACAACCGGTGATGAGCAATTAACTCGCGTGCCGGCACAACATAGGACGCGGTGTCAGGCGTATAGAAGATGGTAACATCATGCGTATAACAATATCCAAGTATCGGCAGTAGGGCGCGCATAAGCAGCGCCAGCCCCAATACAAACCAGATGTTAAGGAGGCCAATGTTGATGGCGCTTTTACTCATGCGCGGTGGCTCTTATCCGATGCGGGTATCTTGCTTTTAGTTGAAAGCCGATTCGAATCTACTCTGGAGGCTCGGCTCCTTTGCATTGGACTCAAAGGGAATCGATCACGATGACTCTTCGTATGACGCAGTAATTCCGGAAGACGACCGCAGACCATCTCAGCAAACGCTTTGCCTTCGATCACCGCCGGAACTAAATTCCTAACCGCCCTCATTCCAAATGGCCGAGGACAGCAAGCAAACGGCCTGCCATCGCTTTACGCTAGTTATCGACGGGCAATCGGAAGGCTTTTCGTCCTCCGTACCTCGACGACGATGCGATTTGTTTGAAAGTTTGAACGCGAGGAAGAGCTTGGTACAAATGTTTGAACGAAGAGAGCTGGGGGGCATGATATCTGAGCCTTTATTAACGGAATTTAATCTTGGATAGCAGGCATCGCGTTTGCTCCTAGGCCTCTCTCCTTGGAGATAGTCGAGCGATGCCGTCGCTCGATACGTCACTGTGGCCCGCAATCAGCTGACCAAAATGACTGAGAATAAACCGAGCAAGGATCTCTGGGCGCTTAGCTCTCTCGCGGCGACGATGGGGGTGCTGAACGCAATCGATGCGTGCAATCGAGGCGACCTGGTGAAACTCGACGCTCAGAAAAACGGAAACGGCAAGATACGAATCGACGTAGTTGATCCGGAGGGATCGATCTTTGCCGAAATTGTGGCGCGCATTTTCGAGCCTCTGTTTACCACCAAGCAGGGCGGCAACGGACTAGGACTCGCCATTGCGCAATATCGCAGGCGCCTACGGCAGCGACATCGTATTGAGAATCAATGAACCGCGGCGGGTATGTTTTTCGATTGAGATACCAGCGCACTCCGGGAGCCAATCTCTCAGATAGGGGACGGACTATGGGGAAGATACTGATTGCAGATGACGAACCGCATTTGCGGCGGATTCTCATTTCCAATCTCAAGCAGGAGCATCACGAAGTAGTCGAGGCCGCCGGCGTCAACGACGCGCGGAGCGCGCTTGCCGAGCATACATTCGATGCCGTCATAACGGACCAGAAAATGGGCGACGGCGAAGGATTGGACGTCCTCGCGTCGGCGCTCGAGACCGATCCGACGCTGTCCGTCGTTTTTCTTACCGCGTTTGCGACAATCGAACTTGCGGTGGCGAGCATGCGCCGCGGCGCGTTTGATTTCATCACCAAGCCCTTCGTTCCTGAAGTTCTGCTCGTATCCGCGACGCGCGCGATGGAGCACACCCGGCTTCTGCGCGAGAACAGCAGGCTTCGCGACACGGTGGTGCGCCTCGAAGGCTCGTCGGAGATCACCGGGCGCAGCCTGGCGATTCGCCAACTTCGCGAGAAAATTGCGCGCGTTGCGCCAACCAACGCTACTGTCCTCATCACCGGAGAAACCGGCACCGGCAAGGAGCTGGTCGCCCGCGCAATTCATCGCAACAGCTTGCGTGCTGAGAAGCCCTTGGTCTCGGTCAATTGGGCGGCGTTTGCCGAAACCCTTCTGGAAAGCGAGCTGTTCGGACATGAGCGGGGAGCTTTCACCGGCGCCGACCGCGCGCGAGGGAGTTTTCGAGGCTGCGCACGAAGGCACTCTGTTTCTCGACGAGGCCGCCGAAATGTCGCTGCCGGCACAGGCCAAACTGTTGCGGGTGTTGACCGACGGCCTGGTCACGCGGCTTGGATCGACCAAGCCCCGCCACACCGATGTGAGACTGCTAGTCGCGACCAACCGGGATTTGAAGCGTCGCGTGCACGAGGGAGATTTTCGCGAGGATCTGTACTACCGGCTCGCGGTAGTTCCGCTCACAGTTCCTCCTCTGCGCGATCATCGCGAGGACACACCCGAGTTGTGCGCTCTCCTCCTGGCGCAAGCCGTGCGCGATCTGAAGACGCCGCCTCGCAGAATCAGCGCCGGGGCGATTCAGACGCTTCTCAGCTACGACTTTCCCGGGAATATTCGCGAACTTCGCAACCTAATTGAGCGCGCGTGCATTCTCTCAGTCGCAGAAGAAATCACTCCGGAGAGCTTCCCGGTGTCGACGCCCCGAAACACAAACGGCGTCGTCGCGCGTAATTCCGCCGACCTCACTCCCGACCAGCTCGCCGAGATGATTCCGCAGACGCACAACCTTCGAGACTTCCTGGCCTCTCTTGAAAAAGCGGTGATTCAGCGCGCGCTGAAAATAACCGATGGCGCGCAAGCCGAAGTCGCGCGCAGGCTTGGAATGTCCCGCAGCGATCTCTCATACAAGTTGGGCAAACATCGCATCAAGGATGCGGCTGGTTAAGGGTTTAATTGGTACGTATGCAGGAGATACAAATGAAATCCAGTCTGAAACGGATCGACAGGACTAACGTGCTCTGGACGATGTCCGCGTCGTCTGTGCTTGCAATCATTTTACTTGCGACTCCGGCCCTGAGCGCGTATGCCGCTCCGCTGTCGATGAACCCAGCAGCTCGATCGGCCGCCTCGAGCGAGTCGCCGCCGGGCGAAAACAATCAGGGAGGCTACGCCGACCCGTTGTCGGGATTCAACGAGCCGATGTTCACCTTCAACCTCAAGGTCGACGACTGGGTGCTGCACCCGGTAGCCAGCGGCTACGCCGACATCGCGCCGCAGCCCGTGCGTGAGAGCGTCGGCAGATTCTTCGATAACGTCCGAGTCATCCCGCGTTTCGCCAACAACCTGTTTCAGCTCAAGCTGGCCGAGGCCGGCGGCGAAGTCGCCCGCTTCGGTATCAACACGACGGTCGGAGTGGCGGGCTTGTTCGATCCAGCCGACAAATGGTTCGGCCTCAAAGAGCATCCCAACGACTTCGGCCTGACCATCCGCTACTATAACCTCCCAACCGGTCCGTACGTGATGCTGCCGTTCTTCGGACCTTCGACGGTTGGCGACACGGTCGGCTTGGTCGCGGACGGCGCGATGGACCCCATCAGCTACTTCGTTCCGTGGTACATCTCGATTGCGGTGGCCGGCGGCCAGCGCGCGATTGAAGCGGTGAACTACCGTTCGCTGAATCTCAACCAGTTCGAGGAAGCCGATCGCTACGCTATAGACCTTTACGGCTCTGTTCAGGACGCGTACCTACAGACACGCGATCACGACGTCAAGAAGCTGCACGAGGAGCAGTGGTAGGGTGGGTTCGCAAGACCTCTTACTTGCGACTCCTCGCAAGCGATCACTCGAACCAAGGTGCCTTAAAGACTCGTCGATCCGCAGCCTTAAGGAACAGAAGGGAACCATTATCGTCGGCATGCGCAAGCCGATAATGTCAAGGCGTCCGCGCAAATGCTGACGACGCTGGTGTTCCTTTCGCTGCTTTGGTGGGCCGCTCTGCTGAGTGTTCACGTTTCCTACCGCCTTGGCCCACGTCGGGTGGCATCACCTCGTCCAGCGGAAATCAGACCTCCCTCCCTACTTTTGCCAGTTGAGTACGGTCTCTCTCGCAAAATCCTGGTATCGGCGAGGCTTATGACCGAGGAGCTCCGTCAACGTCTCGATATCTCCGGCGTCCGCAACGAAGCCGCGTTCGAGATATCCTTGAAACATCATTCGGATGTCGAATGCCGACCAGGACGGAGCCCTCTTTCGCATCTGCTCCTCGAACCCATCCATGTCGTCCCCGGTGTAACGGACCTCCTTGCCCAACAACCCGCTCCAGATCGATGCCAGCTTCGGACCACTTAGCACCTCCGGACCGTTAAGATTGTAGGTCTTGCCATGGTGTCTGTCGGAGGTCAGCGCAATCGCTGCAGCCTCAGCAATATCCCGTATGTCAACTGCCGAGATGCCTACCAGGCCCAGAGGCGTCGGGTATAACCCAGCTTTCATTAGCGGGTCTTTCAAGGATGCATCGTTCTGGAAAAAATAGTTCGGACGAATAATCGTGAACGGGACGTCGAACTCCCGTATTGCGCTTTCGATCGCAAGTTTCGAAGCGAAGTGTGGAACATCCTTGAAGTGCTCCACGCGAAAGACCGAGTGGTAGACGATATGTTTCAACTTAAGCCTTTTCGCCAGATCGTAGGCGATAAGGCCCTGCGTCAATTCATCGGGAGTGACGGCGTTCAGTAGGTAGAGCTTATCCACTCCGTGGAGCGCCTGTTGAACGGAAACCGGATCGAGCAGATCGCCTATCGCAACCTCGACGCCTTCTGGAGACGCCGTGTCCTTTTTGCGTACGAGAATGCGAACATCCACATTGCGCTTCTTCAGCTCCTTTACGACCTCTGAGCCGACGTTACCGGTACCACCGATTGCAAGAATTTTCATTTTCGAGCTCCTCTCGATTGCCGCATGTTCTTATACGTGATCGAGTCAGGCCTTCGAACCTTTCAAGGCTTCAGGAGCTCCGTCCGGTATTTCGGGGCGAGTGCTTGTGCTCTCGCTTGGAACGCCTTTTGCGCGGCTTCGTCGAGCTTTGGCGGGGGTGCGGTGCGGCTGGCGACGGGGACACCGACAGCCACGAAAAACTCTTCCTGACCGGCCGGTGAGCACATGCATAACAGTCGCACGGGCCGCTCAGAGACGTTCCGGAAGAAGTGCGGTGCATTGGCCGGAATGTTGACCGTCTCGCCAGCTCGCACGACCGT
>PMOH01000170.1 GCA_003161515.1 Deltaproteobacteria bacterium | reverse complement strand
CACCTGGAGCTTACCGGCCACGTTGACTCCGACGTGCCGCGGACGCTGGTCGGGGATCCTCTGCGCTTGCGCCAGGTGATCGTTAATCTGCTCGGCAACGCGGTCAAATTCACCAGCGAGGGCGGAATCGTGCTCAGTGTAGGGGTCGCGCGCGCGGATTGCGGATCGGGTACCACTTTGATTCGCTTTTCAGTGACCGACACCGGCATCGGAATCTCCTCTGAAAAAACCGACAAGATTTTCAGCGCGTTTACGCAAGCCGATTCCTCGACCACGCGAAACTATGGAGGAACCGGGCTCGGCCTCGCGATTGTTAAGCGGCTAGTCGAGATGTATCGGGGCGCGATAACTGTCAATAGCGAGGTCGGCAAGGGCAGCACTTTCGTCTTCACCGCAGAATTCAAGACTCACCTGGATCATGTAACGGCCGCGCCAGCTGTCACCAATGTGGATCTTGCGGGCACACGCATCCTGGTCGTCGATGACACTGCGGCGAACCGAATGATCCTCCAACAGGCACTCACTTCGGTCGGCGCCCACGTTACCTGTGTCGAAAGCGGCCAAGCTGCCTTGGACGAAATCGATCGCGCCGCTGCTTCCGGCGAGTCCTATCGCGCGATGCTGCTTGATTGCCGGATGCCTCTGATGAACGGGATCGAAGTAGCCGCCCAGATTCGACTCCGTGAGATGGCGCCCGGCGACCGGCCTATCATCATGATGCTCACGTCGGATGACCTCAGCGAAACGATGAAGCGCGCGCGCGAAGTGGGCATCCAGACCTATTTGATCAAACCGATAAGGCGCGCCGATCTGTTCAAAGCGCTGGGCCGGGCACTCGGCGGCGACGGAGTTTTATCGCAACACACCTTATCGAGCGATCGCAACCAAGTCGATTCGGCTGTCGGCAGCGACGTATTCGAGGAGACGCGCCCGTTGAAGGTGTTGCTGGTAGACGATTCTCGCGACAATCTCCTGCTAGTCCATGCCTACTTCAAGAAGTTGCCATACGCTATCGACGACGCCGAGAACGGTGCGGTGGCGGTCGAAAAGTTCAAAACTGGCACCTATGACGTGGTTTTGATGGATATCGAGATGCCGATCATGGACGGCTACACGGCGACTCGGGCGATAAGGGCTATCGAAGTCGAATCCGGGCTCCCGCGCGTCCCGATCATCGCACTAACTGCTTCGGTACTCGTCGAGGCGCTGAAGAAAGCGCGCGACGCCGGATGCGATGCGCACGTCGCCAAGCCGGTGAAGAAAGCAGTACTGCTGGCAGCCATTCATAAGGCGATCGGCGACGCCACAGATCGCTGACAACTCTCCGCTGGACCCAAGGCAAATTTACCGATAATTAGCAGAGGCGCAGACTCGCTCTAATCAGGGTTTGTTGCGACGCGGGGATTGAGTTGAGGCCATCGTTCGCTTTCGGCGTAGCGGTTCTGATCCTGTTGGCGGGGTGTTCCATAGCTCTCGCGCAGCAGAGCGCGTCGGCAAATCTCACGGAAGAAGGGCTGGCCGAGAAGGAGTACGATCCGACCGCGTCTCTGACTCAGTTCAAGGTTCAGGACATCTACACTCCTTCCCAGTACGGCACGAATGCGCAGCCGAACACGTTGCAACTTCGGCCGCTGCTGGCGGTTCGGCCGCAATTGTTCACGCCACTCGAGCAGCTTATCCGTCCGTCCATCCAGGTCGTGACGGTTCCGCGCAACAAGGGCGCGACAACAACTACCGCGCTCGACGACTTCCAGCTCTTGGACCTGTTCGTGATGCCGTGGCCGAACGAACAGGAGACTCGCTTCCGGTGGGGCGTAGGACCGTATTTCATATTCCCGACTTCTACCAGCCAGTTCACCGGCAAAGGTGCATGGCAGATGGGTCCGGCCTGGGCGTTCTCGTACCGGCGAATTCCGGGACTGAATATCGCGGGACTCTTTCAGCAGGCTACTTCCTTTGCTTACTCGTCGTCGCATTCGGTGCCGGTAAGTTCGCTGCAGATTCAACCGATGCTCTCCTATCAGCTGGGCCGCGGATGGTATGTGAAGTCGAGCGACGCTACCTGGACAATCAACTGGCGTCATAACACTTCGACGCAAATACCGCTTAGCGCCGGATTCGGGAAGGTCTGGAAATTCGGTGAGGGCTACGCTATCGACACGTCCTTCTCCGGCGAATGGATGTCCTATCGACAATTTTCCCCTCAGACCGAACAATTTGCCTTGAGATTTCAAATGAACCTGCTCCTGCCGCAGCTGCAACTGTGATCGGTGGTCCTAAGAGCTATCGATAGGACTCGTCGCTCTTCACAGAGAAGTCACGACGGCGGCGAAGCGGCGGATGCCTTCGGCGATTTGCTTTTCCGGCATCGACGCGTAACCCAGTAGCAGTCCCACCTGCTTCGGCGGATTCAGATAGAACGGCTCAACCGAGTACACGCCTATCCCGGCACGCGCCGCGCGCATCCTCAATTCGCGCGACCTCGAGGCCGGCAGATCGCGCAGCCAGAGCATCAGATGAAGACCGGCATTGATTCCTGACACTTGCGCGCGGCTGCCAAGGTAGCGTTCGATTGCGTCAAGCATTGCGGCGCGCCGGCCTGCATTGCGTGTCCGCGTGCGATGCAGATGCCGTTCGAAATGCCCTTCGCGGATGAAATCGACCAGTGCGGCCTGCGCGAGATTGGGTCCGCCGGTGTCCATCAAGGCTTTCACCGAACGAATTGGCTCGATCAGCCGATCGGGAAGAATCATGTATCCCAGGCGCAGCGACGGGAACATCACTTTCGAGAACGTCGCCGCGTACAGCACGCATCCGCTGTCATCGAGCGCGGCGAGCGCCTCGATAGGACGGCCTGAGTAGCGGTACTCGCTGTCGTAGTCGTCCTCGAAGATGCATGCTCCCGAACGCCGGGCCCAGGAGAGAAGCTCGAGCCGGCGCCCCAGCGGCATCACAGCGCCGGTCGGAAACTGATGCGACGGAGTCACGATAGCGAGGCGGCTAAGCGTGCGGCGCTGTGCGAGTTCCGCGGTGCGGAGGCCATGCTCGTCCACCGCGATGGTTTCGATCTTCGCCCCAGCCGCTCTCATCACGGTCCGCGCGCCGCGATAGTGCGGCTCCTCCATCAGCACGACGTCGCCGGGATCGACCAGCACGCGCGCGGCAAGGTCTAGAGCCTGCTGCGAGCCGTTGACGACGAGGACCTGTTCGGGCGTGCACGCGATCGCCCGGGCGCGCGAGGCATAGTCGGCGATCGCTTCGCGCAACGCGGGCAATCCCTCGGGTGGGCCGTAATCGAGATCCCGAATCGTGACGCGTCGCGCGCGACGTGCTACCACGCGGCACCATGTTTCATGTGGAAAGTCGGTGAACGAAGGCGGCCCGTAGCGGAAATCGTATGGCAGCACGTCGCGGCGCGGCGCCCACGTGAACTGCACTCCATGCGAAGCGTCGCGTACACGGCGCGCATATGCCGAGAGATGGACGGGCGCGACAGTCCGCACACTACGAGGACGCTGTCGAGCGACCGCGGTCGTAAGATGACGCGGCAGTTCGCGCGCGACGAAAGTGCCGGCGCCCTTGCGCGTGGTCAGGTAGCCTTCGTCGAGCAGTTGCCGATACGCCATTATCGCGACGTTGCGCGAGACGCCCAAGTCGAGCGCGAGGTCGCGTGTGGCCGGCACGCGCGCGGACGCAGCCAATCGCCCGCCTAGAATCTGGCCGCGGAGCGCGCGGTAAATTTGATCGTACAGAGCGCCGTCCGTATCGAGCTTCAGGAACATCAGCGCACCTCTGACAGGCGAACCTACTACGCTCCCATCGGCCGTGAAAGTGGATCCTTTTTTAATTCCTAAAGTGGAACTACTGATGGTCCACTCGCGTCAGCCCACGAGCGCATGATGGCCTCTATGGACGCAATCGAACAACTCAACCGCGACATGCTGCCGTTTGCGAAGCTACTCGGAATCAAGTTCATCAGCGCGACGCCCCAATGTGTGACAGCAGAGATGACGGTTCGCGAGGATATGTGCACGCGGCCTGCGATCCTGCACGGCGGCGCGATGATGGCGCTGGCCGACACGCTCGGCGGGTGCGCGACCTCCTTGAATCTGAGCGACGGCGCGATGACCACGACGATTGAATCGAAGACCAACTTCATCGGCCCGGCGATGGTTGGCACTACGGTGCGGGCGGAGTGCGTCGCGCTACATCGGGGGCGGCGCACGATGGTCTGGCAGACGCGAGTGACGTCGGAGAACGGCAAGCTGCTCGCAGTGGTCACGCAAACGCAGATGGTGCTGCCGAGCGAGGCCTCAAGGTGATCTCAAATTCCAAATGGAACGGAGGACAACGATGAAGCTCTACTACTCTCCCCTGAGCGTTTATAGCGCGAAGCCGCGGATCGCGATGTTCGAGAAGGCGATCGCGCACGAAACCCAAGTGGTCAACTGGACGCCGGCCACCGGATGGATCAAGCCCGAGGAACTGGCGCGGCTTAATCCGAAAGCGCAGATTCCGGTGCTCGTCGATGGCGAGGCGGTAATCTACGACTCGACGATCATCCTCGAGTACCTCGACGAGCGCGTGCCCAAGCCTGCGCTTTTTCCCACCGGAGTCGCGGAGCGCGCGCGATGCAGAATACTCGAGGATCTCGGCGACACGCTGCTCGCGCCTAACCTCGGCGTGCTGGTGCGCGAAGTGCTGTTAAAGCCCGACCCCGCGACGCGCGATGCGAGTGCGGTCGCGCAGACGAAAGCCGAACTCTCACGCCAGTATCAGCGGCTGGATCGCGAGCTCGGCAAGCGCGAGTACCTCTGCGGCGAATTCAGCGTCGCTGACATTTCGTGTTTTTCGCCGATTAACATCGCGTCGTTGATGGAAGGCGCACCGTCGCCGGAGTTTCGCAACGTCGCGAAATGGCTGTCGCGAATGAGCAACCGGCCGAGCGTCGCGCGCTACCTGGCGGAATTTTCCGAAGCGACCGCGCCGCTAAGAGCGTCGTCGCAGCCGGTATCCGCGCACGCATGATATACAGGAGTGAGCGAACACCTTCGCGGGTTTCGCTCACTCCGCTCTCGTCAAAACCGAATTCGGTTGCGTGGATGCGGCTGCCGTTCGATTATCGGAGATCATGGCGGCTATTCTCCTCGATGGACCAAAAGCGGCGGCGAAAACATTCTTGTTTGCGCATGGCGCAGGCGGACCGATGGATTCCCCTTTTATGCAGCGCGTCGCAGAAGGAGTTGCAGCGTCGGGTATTCGCGTGATCCGGTTTGAATTTCCGTATATGCAACGGCGCCGAGAAACCGGCAAGGGTGGAGCGCCTGATCCACCGCGAATTTTGATGCAATCGTTCCGCGACGCGATCGAGCAGGTCGGTGGCGGAAGCAGGCTAGTGATCGGCGGCAAGTCGATGGGCGGCAGAATCGCGAGCATGGTGGCTGACGACGCGAAGGTTCTTGGCGTGGTGTGCCTAGGTTATCCGTTTCATCCGCCGAACAAGCCGGAAAAGACGCGAACGAAGCACCTCGAGATTTTGCAGACCCCGACGTTGATCCTGCAAGGAACGCGCGACAGCTTTGGCCGTCCGGAAGAAATCAGCGCTTACAAGCTATCGCCCGTGATCAGGATCAAGTGGATCGAAGATGGCGATCACTCTTTCAAGCCGCGCGCACGCAGCGGCCGTACCGAGGCCGACAACGTAGGCGCTGCTATTGCCCTGGTTGCCGAGTTTATAGCCGC
>PMOH01000281.1 GCA_003161515.1 Deltaproteobacteria bacterium | reverse complement strand
CCCTGGTTCTTCTCGCCGATCAGATTCTTCTTCGGCACCTTCACGTCTTCGAAAAAGACTTCGTTGAAATTCGCGTCGCCCGTGATCTGCACCAGCGGCCGTACCGTAACGCCGGGACTGTGCATATCGACCAGCACGTAGCTGATTCCCTTGTGCTTGGGCGCCTCAGGATCGGTGCGCACCAGCAGGATACACATGTCCGCGTGATGCGCGTCCGAGGTCCACACCTTCTGCCCGTTGACGATAAAGTAATCGCCTTCCTCGACCGCGCGCGTCTGCAGGCTGGCAACGTCGGAGCCGGCGCCGGGCTCGGAATATCCCTGGCACCACAACTCGTCAGCCGAAAGAATTTTCGGGATGTGCTTCTTCTTCTGCTCCTCGGTGCCCCAGTGGATGATCGTCGGGCCGACCAGCATGATGCCCAGTCCGTTGACCAGCATCGGCGAGTTAACTTTCGCGAGCTCCTCGTTGTAAATGATCTGCTGGGTGAGCGTCGCGCCGCGGCCACCGTATTCCTTGGGCCAGCTGATTCCGACCCAGCCGCCCGCATGCATCTTCTTGTGCCATTCGACCCGCCGCTTCCAGTCGTCGGCGGTGCCTTCGCTCATGAAGTCGGCGCCATCGTCGCTCTTGGCCGACTTCGGCAGGTTGGCTTTGAGCCAGCCGCTGAACTCTGCGCGAAACGCCTCGTCCTCGGCGCTGAATCTGAAATCCATTTGTGCCTCCGCAGGTGACCGCGTGATGCGCATTCCTGGCCGCGCTTACAACGAGCGTCAGCCGGCGGCTGCGGTCCCTAACACTTGTTATATAGAACGCCGAAGCGAGCCGTTCAAGAACGCGAGTAGAGTTCCCAGTCGACGATTTCCATCGAGCGCGACGGATTCTCGAGCGCGGTGAAACCGAACTGCGCGTATAGCCCATGAGCATCGCGCGTCGCGAGACTCCAGCGCCGCAGCCCCTGCAGTTGCGGATGCGCCATGACCGACGCCATCAGCTCCTTGGCCAGCCCGCGTTCGCGGTACGGCTCGAGGATGAAAACGTCGGCGACATAGGCGTAGGTCGCGAAGTCGGAAATCACGCGCGCGAAACCGATTTGATTCGAGTCGTCGTAAACCCCGAAGCACAGCGAATTTTCGATCGATCGAGCGACCGTCGCTCGCGGAATCCCCGCCGCCCAGTACGAATGCGTGAGAAATTTGTGAATCACATCGAGGTCCAGCTTCGCTCGATCCGTGCTGATCAGAAATCGGCCCATCTCCATCACCACCATCGCTGTCATGTCACTCTTGCTCCTCGATTCGCGGGCAACCGGTACTCGCTCACGTGCGCTGGCATTGGAGTAGAGGCGTCGAGCCGCGCATCTGCCACCGGCGTCAACGTTCTTGTCGCAAAAGGAACCTGTCCACTCCAGATAGGCAGCGCGTAATCGGCCTCGTCGTCGATCGGATCGCCGATCCTGATCTTCGCCGATGCCTCCACGATTGGAATCGACAGAACCGACGTTGCACCGAGCTCCTTATCATTGGGATGCCGAATATGGTCCCAGCGGCCCGGCGCGACGTGATCGATCAGGCCCTTCATCACGGCGAACTTCTCAGCAGTCTCGGTGACCAGGGTCGCCGCGCCCAGAATCACGGCCGATCTGTAGTTGACCGAATGATGGAACGCGGATCGCGCCAGCACCAGGCCATCGATATGCGTCACCGTGACTGCTATCGGCGTCCCTTCAGCGGCGGCACCGAGCATCCGGCTCGCAGCCGATCCGTGAATATAAAGCCGGTCGCCGATACGGACGTGTAGCGTGGGAATCACGTACGGCTGGCCGTCGATCGCGAAACCGACGTGGCAAACCAGCGCGCTATCGAGGATCGAGTAGATAGCATCGCGGTCGTACGACGCCCGCTTGGGCAGCCGCTTAACCCGGGTACGCGCGGTCGTCGGGATCGCGCCGTTTCCGTTGACGGTATCCGGGTTATCGATTTGCTCCGCTGTCTCTTCCATCCGCTTTCCCTTTTTGTTACAGTACGTAACTATGAACGTATCGGTACAATACCAAATCCGCGGGGATTCAAGCAACCAGATCGCCGCCAGCATCGAGAATGGAATCCGCGGTGGGAAGTTGCGGGTCGGGGAACGGCTGCCAACAGTGCGCGCGCTGGCAACCCGACTGCGCGTCAGCCCTACTACCGTTGCGGCCGCTTACAATGCGCTGCGGGTGCGCGGATTGGTGCATGGCTCCGGGCGGCGCGGGACCGTCATCAATCGCCGGCCGCCGCTGTTGACGCGTGCGGTCTTTCCGCCACCGGCGCCCGGGCTGCGTAATCTCGCCGACGGCGGTCCTGACCCCGCGATGCTCCCGAAGTTGAAGCCGTATCTCGCACGACTCGATGGAGTCCCGGGCAAGTACGGCGACGCGGAGAATCGAGCCGCGCTGGTGAAACTCGCCGCACGGCAATTCAAGAGCGATGGGGTCGTCGCCGACTCGATTGCGGTTGTCAGCGGGGCGCTCGACGCGGTCGAGCGCGTGCTGCAGGCCTATCTGCGACCGGGCGACATAGTCGCGGTCGAAGATCCGAGCTACACCGGCGTGCTGGACCTGGTTGCGGCGTTGGCGCTGGTGACAGAGCCGGTCGCGATCGACGATTCGGGGCCGCTGGCGGCGGATTTGAAGCGCGCGCTCAAACTCGGCGCCAAGGCGTTCATCCTGACGCCGCGCGCGCAAAATCCGAGTGGAGCTGCGCTCGATCGCAGGCGTGCGGCCGAGTTGAGGAATGTGCTGGCCCCGTTTCCTGATGTCGTTGTGATAGAGGACGACCACGCAGGGCCGGTGGCGGGCGCGCCCGCGATCACATTGTCGGGAGGCCGCGCGCATTGGGCGACGGTGCGGTCGGTGTCGAAGTCGCTCGGCCCCGATTTGCGGGTGAGCGTTATCGCGGGCGACGCGCTGACCGTGGCGCGAGTGCAGGGACGGCAGAGTCTTGGCCCGCGATGGGTCAGTCATATACTGCAGGATCTTGTCGCGATGATGTGGGCGGACGCGGCGACGCCCGCGATCTTGCGCAACGCGGCCGCTACTTATGCGCATCGGCGGCGCGCGCTGATCGAAGCGCTCGCGCATCACGGGATCGAAGCGCGCGGACGCTCGGGTCTGAACGTGTGGGTGCCGGTTGCCGAAGAAGCCGGCGTGGTGAACGCGATGGCGGCGAAAGGATGGGCGATTCGCGCCGGCGAGTGCTATCGAATAAAGAGCGCGCCCGGAATCCGCGTGACAGTATCAACCCTACCGCCCGAAGACGCGCGCGAGTTCGCAGCCGACCTGGCAGAGTCGATACGCCCGCGCGCGCACGCGCAATCCGCTTAATTCACTTATTGAATGTGGAACCCGCGGCGGGTTCCACACCTCCTTCGGCAGGGGTGACCCCTGCACTCAGTGATAAGAAAATCGCAAAATGGCGAGGACGCCATTTTGCTCTCAGGTTCTCTTCTTGTGTTATTTAGTTCCTGTGTCATTCAGAGCGCAGCGAAGAATCCCGGCTCTTTCCTTACCTCGCCCGTTATTTTTACGGGAGAGGCGGCCGGGCGCATCGCGGCCGGTAGGTGAGGGTGCTGCGATCACATCACAAATGCCGCGCTACTCATTATTTGTGTCATTCTAGAGTGAAAGCTGCTGTAACGAAGAATCCCGAATCCGTGATGATGAGAACCGCAATAGCTATCGCGCTGGTTTTATGTTCGATGCTTCGCGCGAGCATCACTGCGCGGGCGGATGATCTGGGTGCGGTGAATTCAATCAAGGTGCTCGTGATTGGGCTGCGTAGCAATGTCGGCGAGGTCGATTGCGCGCTGTTTGGTGGCGCGGTCGGATTTCCGAGCGATTCCTCGAAAGCGGGCAAGACTACCAAGAGCAAGATCGAGAATGAGCAAGCGGTATGCATTTTCGCCGACGTCGCGCCGGGCGATTATGCGGTGTCGGTGTTCCATGACGAGAACTCGAATGGAAAGCTCGATCGCAATTTCATGGGGATGCCGAAGGAAGGAGTTGGAGCGTCGAATGACGCGGCGGGACATTTCGGGCCGCCGAAATACGATGATGCTCGATTCAATTACAAGGGCGGGCGCAGTGTGTTGGCGATTCATGTGAAGTATCTGGTGGCTCCGCTGTGAACCTAACCCCTAACCTCTTCCCTCGACGGAAGGGGAACAATCGCGGAGAGCAGCGTCCTACTTGATTCGGAGGGCGGTGGCTTGGATTCGGTCCATCCAGAAGATCAGTCTTGGGGTGTAGGTGTGGGGGACGCATTCGCCGCAGATTTCCTGAGCGAGACCGGTCAAGCGACTGAGCGTTATCGTCAAGGGCTGGGTGCGTGAGAATTCGGGCGGCATTTGTTCCAGCAGTTCGGCCAGCACGTTCATGGCCGAGGCTAGAGTGGCAAGAATCGCGGCCAGCACGCCTTCTTCGACCATCAGGCGCGGCTGGTAGAGCAAATCTCGAGTCGTGCGCGCCTCGCCAAGAAAAAGAATGACGGCGCTCTCGAGCCGGGTGGTGATCCGATTCAGCGGCGCGTGCGCTTCGCACATCGCGGTGATCGAAAGCAATTCTGAAACGACCATGTGCAGGTTGGTCTGGACGCGATCGAGTCGTTCTTCAAAGGTGACGCGGTGGATTTCGCTCACCAGCTCTTCCTGCCGATGCGAAACGAACTTGGCGACGACTGCGCCGAAAATGAGCAGCGCGGTTACCGCCTCGATCACGGCGACGACGCGGCCGACGCCGATCGGTACGATGTCGCCGTAGCCAATCGAAGTCGCAGTCACGAAGCTGAAGTAGAGCGCGCTCGCGAATCCGTTGAGGTCGGCGCCGAGCGGGACGCCTCCCTCGATCAGCCCGTGCTTGCCGATCAACGCACCCAGCCAGAAGCAGGTGCCGCTCAGCAGGATCGTTCCGATCCAGATCATGAAGAGCTGCAGGGTCGAGCGCTGCTGAACCAGGTCGAGAACCGATTTGTCGAATCGGCCCATCCGGGACAGGCGCGCCGGGCCGCGGCCGACGACTCCATCCGGCGCGGCGCCGAGCGGCGGGCCGGCGGGAATTGTGGCGAGAGGATCGGGTTCCGGTACTGGCGGGGCCGTGTCGGTTACGCTTTCAGTTGGCGATCCCGATTCGACCCAGTCGGCGATTCCGCCGCGATAGTCGCGAACGTTGGTGTAGCCGAGTTCATGGAGCAGGGCGACCGCCTGCTGGCCGCGAGTTCAGGTGAATTG
>PMOH01000530.1 GCA_003161515.1 Deltaproteobacteria bacterium | reverse complement strand
GAGATTGTGTTCGGCAGGTATCATCGGTGGATCGAATGGATCTCGCTGTTTGCTGCCGTCAGTGCGATTGGACTCGCGCGCGTGCGCACGATTCCGAACGCGTCGCGGCTGGGCAAAGCGTCGGACTCACCGGAAGAGCAGAGCAGGCTGGCCCGCGCGATCTACAAGGATCACATCTACTGCATCGCCGCGATGACGATAGTGCTCGTGCTGCAACTGGGCGCGCACGGCCGGCACTCGAGGCATAAGGAAGTGCCCGTGCCGACGACGCCGCAATCCGCGGTGCTGTAGTCAGTGTGGATGCAGACCGGTAAATCCGAAGTGGGTGCGCATGATGTATGCGAGGTTGTCTTTGGCGGGTGAGAAGTTCGCGTCGTCGCGCAGCACGCGCTGGTAGAGCGATATTGCTTCGTCCACGTGGCCCGCATCCTGTTGCAGAACGGCCATGTCAAACCAGGCAAATTTGTTGGTCGGGTAGAGCGTCAGCACCATCGCATAATCTTCCTCGGCGGAGACGGCGTGTCCCGCGCGTTGTTCCGAGACGCCGGCGTTCAACAACTCGGACCCGTAAATGCCGGGCGCCTGGATGAGAGGCCGCGCCATCGCGAACCCAATCAGGATCGGTACGACGGCAGACGCCACGATTGTTATTGGAAGTGCGCGCGAACCGAGGTTTGCGCGCTCGGCTTCCGGCGCTCGGAAGTACTGGACTATCAGCCAACCGCCGCACAATACGATCGCGACCAGGGCAATCAATAGCAGCAGCGCCAGATCGGGAAGCGCCAACGCTCGAAGCGCCCACGGACTCAAATAGCGGAGATTCGCGAGGTCCTCGAGATCGTGAACAATCGGCGACGCGCTCGGCACGAACACCCAGGCGTTGTTGGCCACGATTCCTGCGGCGATTCGTTTAGGCTCGATGGCGGCAACGTACACGGAGACGCCGATCAGCTGCACCATGAATCCCAGGAACATGACCGCGGCTACCGCGATTGCGGCACGACGCGGCGCGCGATCGACGGCCATCTCGAATGCGGGCAGTGTGAGGGGCATCAGCAGCACGATCGATTCCAGCATGTACCTTGGCCCGTAAGACAGATCTCCGCTCCAGGTCTTGTTGGACGCAATCATCAACAGGTGAGCGACGGAGGCCAGGAGCAGCGTCGTGGTCTCCAGCGGCCATCGGCGCCAAGCCTTGCGGCCCACCATCAAAATAAGAATCAGCGGCGGAGCGAATACAAAGACACTCAGCGCGGGGCTGAAAAGATAGCCGGCGATCGCTTTTGCGATTTGGGGCACGTCCAGCACGAAGCGCGCTCGATCCTCCCAATAACCGAACTGAGTAACGCTCCCGAATCTCAGGTAGTTGAAGTACATCGAGCCGGCAATTGCGCCGATCGGGCCTGCCGCGGCGAGAATCGTTCGGCGTAGCATTCGCGACGTTCGATCGGGGAACTCTCGAGTCAGCTTCAATGCGACCAAAGCACCGTACAGCCAAATGATGACCGCGGCGGGGACCGCGTCCGGGCGCGCCAATATTGCGACGCCGAGACTCGCGCCGCCGAACAAGGCTGCGCTGTCGATATCTTCGGTTTTCTGTCGCGAAAAAAACCAGAACGCGAGAATTACCATCAGCGCGTCCAACTCGTGCTGATAGAAATGCGTCGCCTCCGACATCACCAGGGTCGCAAGGCCGGCGGCTGTTGCCATCAAGAGTGCGGCGCGTCGATTCGGCGAAAGTTGCGCGCCGACCATAAACAGGACGGCGACGATTGCGCCGCCCGCGAGCGCATTGACAATCAGCGCGGCCGAGATTGCCAGCCGCCCGCTCCAGCGCAGCGGATGCTCCGGTGGGCCGATCGGAGGGCCTGCCACCTGGCCGCCGTTCATCGATCCGATCGCGTCGTCAAGTTTGATCCCGAGATAGACGAACGGGAGCGAAACCATCGGCAGGCCGGGACCCTTTACCGTGTACCAGTTGCGGCCGCGGCCGAAGCGCGCGTCCACCATCACCGGGATGTCGACCGTGTGCCTGAGGATCAGCGCCTGCGCGGTCTCCTGCTCCATCACCTCATCGACTGCGAAGAAATTGCCGGGGCCGATCGCGTAATAGAAGCACGCGAACGTGATTAGCAGCACTACCTGCGGTGGGCAGCGTCGCGCCAAACGGTACAGTCTCGTTTTTGCTTCGATTGCGTTCAGCGGCGTCCCCCAGCCGAGCCCGCGACGTCATGAGCGAGCTGATTCCTACTTCGCCAGGCAGACCAAATCCACTCCGTTGCCCGACGGGTCTGCCATGTTGGCCATCGCGCCCTTCGCGCTGTGCTGAATTTCGCCTTCGAGCTTGCCGCCGGCATCGACGGCGCGCTTCACCGCGGCTTCGATATCATCGACAGCGAAGTCGAGGTGAACCGGTGTCCAGTGCCGCCGGTAATCGCGCGAGATTTGTCCCTGCGCACCTGCTGGAGCCTTCATGATCCAGCAGGTCTGTTCGGCGATCTTCACCTGCGCCCAGTCGGGATGGTGTTCGACGACTGTCAGGCCGAGGCCGCGGCCATAAAACTCAACCGCGCGATCCACGTCGTCAACGTCGATGCAGATTGAAAATTCCATGACTCCCCTCCTTGGCGATCTGCTGCCTGGATCAACATCCTGCCTCGTCCAACGTAGCGCGATTCCAGCTAAGCGCGCGACAAGGGCATTAGGCCTCGGGAGCCGACTGAGCGGCGCTGCATGGGATCGGCGTCAGATAAGGAGCGAGGATGAAAGCGACTTCGCATGCCACCACTGGAAAAGCCAGGATGGCCATCCGCGACGAGCCGCCGGGTCCCGCCAGCAAGATCTGCACGAACACCAACGGCACCCAATAAAGCAACTGCCGGTCCAGCTTGCGCCAATCGCGAAAGCCCCAAGCCAGTATCAGCCAAAACGGACCGAACGCCATCCATAGAGTGCCAAGGCCGTGAAGCGAGACGGCTTCCTGCATCGCGCCTGGGACGTTGCGGAGGTGCTGAATAGATGCGGCGATGTTCTCGGACATCGCGCCGCCAAAATGCCGATCGACGATTTCGCGCACTCCCAATGCGACCAGAATGCCGAGGGCTCCGTAGCTGGCGCATTCCCTGGATGAGAGCGAGCCGAACAAAAAAATCAGCGGGAAGAGAAACAAGCCGTTCTCCTTGATCGTTGGCGCCAACAGCAACGTCAGAGCGAGCGCCCATCGAGATTGTTTTTTCAGCGCGAGGAAACATCCCGCGATGAGGAGGTACAGTGAGGGATCGATCATCGGCGTGCCGGTTGCCACGATTACGTCGCGGCTTCCAAGGAACACAAGCGAGGACAACAGGGCGACCGTTAGCGGGACGCTTTCAAGCAGCATCGCAAGCAGACAAGTCGCCGCGGCCGCAGTCAGCGCGAGGTTGAGAACGAAGAATCCCTGTCGCGGATGCATGCGTGCGAACACCCGCACAATCAGCGGCTCGACGACGCGATAGCGATGCACCGGATTGGCGACGAACTGATTGTCAGCGAGCGCGATGTAGTCGAGTGAATCGCTCAAACCGCGCGCGGCGGCGGTGGCGGGATCGTAGAGCTTGTAGGGAATCCACGCCGGGCCGGCAATGAATGTGGCAAAGAGGATGAAGCACAGAGTATAGAGCTTCACGAGGCCGTCGCGATCACCGAACGCTCGCACGAAAAACTAAAGGCAGCGACATGGCTATACGTGCACCAGGATTTTCTCGCGCAGGTCGCGCATCAGCTTTTCGTTCTGCCCGACTTCGCCGGTGAAGATCATTTGCGATGTGCCCCAATCCTTTGCGCGCCGCTTCAGCTCGACGATGCATTCGTCGGGCGTGCCGATAAGGAGCATCGGCGACGCGAGCAGATCGTCGGCGGTCTGCTGGAACATCGGCGCCATCATCTCGGCGGATTTGCGGGTGGCTTCCTTAGAGTCCGAAATAATTGTCGCGAAAATAAAATTGCTGATGCGCACTGCGTCAGGCTTGCGGCCCAGGCGCTTCGCTTCTTCGCGCACGAAGCTGACCTTGTCGCGGAACGATTTGTCGTTGGTGCGCTTCACGACCTCCATCGAGATGTGTCCGCGCTTGCCGGCGTCCGGAATGATGTTGATGTAGTCGGCGTACTTCGCCGCGATGCGCAGCAGACCTTTGCCGCCGCCCCCTAAGATTATCGGCGGATGCGGCTGCTGAATCGGCTTCGGCCACAGGATCGCATCCTTGAGATGGTAAAACTCGCCGTCGAAAGTCGTGCGATCGTTTTTCCACAACGACAGGATGACCTGGATCGCTTCGTCGAGCATCCGCAGCCGCTCGGTGATCGGCGGGAACGGAATCCCGCTCATCTTGAATTCGGTTTCGGTCCATCCCGATCCAATACCCGCCAGCAGCCGGCCGTTGCTGAGTTGGTCGAGCGTCATCAGGCTCTGCGCTGTGATCGACGGATGACGAAACAGGTTGCACAGGACGAGATGGCCGACGCGAATCTTTTTGGTGGCTTCCATCACGACCGCCGCCATCGCGATATGATCGAAGGCCCGCGATTTCACGTCGAGTTGTTTGTCCGGACCTTCGTTCACGAGATGGTCGGGAAAGACGATCAGCTCGTAGCCGAGTGCCTCCGCGGTTTGAGCGTGCGCGCGATACTGTGCAGGTTC
>PMOH01000470.1 GCA_003161515.1 Deltaproteobacteria bacterium | reverse complement strand
TGGATCTTTGGGGTTTAAGGCTGCTTCGACAGGTGCAAATCAAGACTGCCGCTAGACTGGGTCTCTTACCGCCCTACCTTTTCGCCGAGCTTGATCGCCTTAAAAAAGAGGTCGCGAGCAAGGGGGTTGACGTGATCAGCCTCTCGATCGGCGACCCCGACCTGCCCACTCCCCGTCACATTGTAGAATCGCTCAAGCGCGCTGCCGACGAACCTAAAAATCACCGCTATCCCGACTACGAAGGCCTGCCGCAATTTCGCGAGGCCTCCGCCGATTGGTACCGCCGCCGTTTCGGCGTCNNGGCGACATCGTGTTGATTCCCGATCCCGGCTACCCTGTCTATTACTCCGGATGCGTCTTCAACGGCGGCGAGCCCTACTTCCTGCCGCTCAGAAAAGAGAACGCGTTCCTGCCCGACCTCGCATCGATTCCCGCTGAGATCGCGCACCGCGCCAAGGTATTGTGGCTCAACTATCCCAACAACCCAACCGCCGCGACGGTTGACCTCTCGTTCTTTCAGGACGCCGTCAAGTTCTGCCTCAAGCACGACGTGATCCTGGCGCACGACAGCGCCTACTCCGAAATTGCCTACGACGGTTATCGCTCTCCGAGCGTTTTTCAGGCCGATGGCTCGCGCGATTGCGCAATCGAGTTCCACTCGCTGTCCAAAACCTTCTCGATGACCGGATGGCGCGTCGGTTTCGCAATCGGCAACCCGCAGTTGATCGGCGCGCTCGGCAAGGTCAAGACCAACATGGATTCCGGCGTCTTCCAGGCGGTGCAGGAAGCCGCGATCACCGGCCTCGCAGGCGGTGACGGTGACCGCCTCGCCGAATATTGCGCAATCTACAAACAACGTCGCGACTTGCTCGTCCCGGCTCTGCGAGCGCTCGGGCTCGAATGCGAAAACCCGCGCGCGACCTTTTACGTCTGGACCAAAGTTCCACGTGGTTACACCTCGGGTTCATTTACCGAGCGCGTCTTGAAGGAAGCCGGCATTGCAATCACGCCCGGCTCCGGGTTCGGCAAGGGTGGTGAGGGGTACGTTCGCTTTTCTCTTACGAGCGAACGGTTGGTCGAGGCGGTGGACCGACTAAAAGCGCTGCGGTTGTAACGGCAAGAATGCCCAATCGGGCTTTTATCGGAATAGGCAGTAACCTAGGCGATCGAGCCGCCAATTATCGTGAGGCGATTCAACGGATCGCGTTGATCCCGGACACGAGGATCGTGCGCCAATCCTCGATCTACGAGACCGAGCCGATGGGCGATCTCAAGGGTGCGTTCCTCAACGGCGTCATCGAGGTCGAAACCGAAATCCCGGCCGAAGTCCTGATGCGCCGGATGCTCGCGCTCGAGCGCATCATGGGCCGCAAGCGGGTCAAGGGCCGCAAGCAGACTCGCGGCAAATACCGTCCGCGAATCATCGATCTCGATCTGCTGTTCTTCAACAAGGAGACGATCGACACGCGAGTCCTCAAAGTGCCGCATCCACGCCTCCACGAACGACGTTTCGTGCTCGCTCCGATGAGCGAGCTGGCGCCCGCGCTGATCCATCCCAAACTCAACGCGTCGATTTCCGAAATGCTGGCGGGACTTAAATCGCCGTTTCGTGTTACGCTCGCACGAGCGGATTTGCTTAGGCCGCAACCCTCAAAGAAAGAGGCATCCCGATGAAATACTTTATCGATACGGCAGATGTCGCCGAGATTCGCGAGGCCGCAAGCTGGGGACTCATCGACGGCGTCACCACCAACCCATCGCTGATGGCGAAGACCGGACGCCCGTATCACGACGTGCTGCGCGAGATTTGCGAAATCGTGGACGGACCGATCAGCGCTGAGGTCGTCGCCACCGAGGCGTCCGCGATGATCGAAGAGGGCGAGAAACTCGCCAAGCTCCACAAGAACATCGTGGTCAAATGCCCGATGATCATCGAAGGCCTCAAGGCGACTCACGCGCTCGCCAAACGCGGCATCCGCGTCAACGTAACTCTGATCTTCACACCGCTGCAGGCCCTGGCCGCGGCAAAAGTAGGCGCGTCTTTCTTATCGCCATTCATCGGCCGCCTCGATGACATCGGCCAGGACGGCTTCGCCCTGGTCGAAGACATGGTACAAATCCTCTCGAACTATGACTACCCAGCCGAAGTGCTGGTAGCCTCCGTCCGCAGCACCACGCACCTAATCCGCGCCGCCGAAGTAGGCGCCGACATAGCAACAGTCCCCTTCGCAGTGCTCAAGCAGACGCTCCATCATCCATTAACTGACTTGGGCCTCGAGCGTTTCCTGGCCGACTGGCGCAAAACCAACCAGAAGATCTAACAACTCTCGACGCGCGGCGGCCGATCCGATCTTACCTCGCCCGTTATTTCACGGGAGAGGCGGCTGGCCGCATCGCGGCTAGCGGTGAGGGTTCCGCTAATCAATCGAAGTGCGAACCTTTTAAATCCGGTCCCCCTTTCCGCTCGGGGAAGGGCTTAGGGGTTAGGTTCCTCGATTTTGCCCGCGCTACTTTTAAATGGAGCGCACCCAGCCATGTCGCGAATCGTCATCCTCGGATGCGCCGGCAGCGGCAAAAC
>PMOH01000430.1 GCA_003161515.1 Deltaproteobacteria bacterium | reverse complement strand
CGATCGCACGACAGTCTCTGGGCGCAAGCTTTTCTGAACCAGTTGATGACCTCGTACCTGGCGCTGCATGGGCGGCTGTCGCAGAACCCTGAGGCGCAGGCGTTTTTTCAGCAACAGCGAGATCTGCTCGATAGTCGATTGCAGCAATCCGAAAAAGAGCTGCGCGGCGCGCAATTGCAAACCGGAATCTCACAATTCGGCCAGCAGCAACAAGCGCAGATAACTCAACTGTACGCGGCCGAGGCGAACTATCGCTCGACCAGCGTGATGCTCGATTCCAAGACGCAGCAAATCGCAAGCGAGGAAGCCGAGCTGAAAGCGACACCGCAGCAACAGACCAAGGAATCGAGGACGGTCCAGAATTATGCGCTGCAGCAGTTGAAGCCGCAGATGCTCACGCTGGAAACCAATCGCGCGGAGCTGCTCAGCCGCTACCAGCCGGGCAGTCAGCGAATCCGCGAGATCGACGCCAAGCTGAAGGCCGGCCACGACATCCTGGCGCGCGAGAAACAGAGCAACGTCCAGGAGACCACTACCGATGTGAATCCGACCTGGCAGACGCTCGACGGCGAACTCGCTCAGGCGCGGGCGGACGCGGCGTCATTCAAGGCGGCGCAGACGACAGAGGCGGCGCAAGTCGCAACGCTGCGCGACCAGCTCAAAATGATGACCAGCGACGGCGTTACGATCGAGCGGCTCGAGCGTCAGGTCGAGAGCGACAAGGAAGCCTATCTCTCATACGTGCGCAAGGGTGAAGAAGCGCGCGCGGCCGAGGCGCTCAATCAGAGCCAGATTCTCAACGTGAGCGTGGTGCAGGCGCCGACCATGCCGCTCGAGCCGGTTTCGCCGCGAATCATGCTGAACCTGATCACGGGGCTGCTGTTCGCGATGATCCTCGCGGCGGCGGTGGCGCACTGGGCCGAAGAATACGATCCCAGGATTTGTTCGACCACTTCGATTTTCAAAGACACCGGCCTCAGCACGGTCGCGATTCTCGACGACAGGATGTAGCCGATATGTATTACGAACATTTCGGTCTAAACGGCGCGCCCTTCGAGTTCAATCCGTCGGCGTCAGTGCTGTTCATGAGCGCGGGCCATCGCGAAGGATTGGCGGCGCTCGAATGGGGCCTGCGCGAGCCCAGCGGATTCACGATGCTGGTCGGCGAAATCGGAGCCGGCAAGACTACGCTCATCTACTCGCTGCTCGCGGCGCGGCACCAGGGAGTTCGCAGCGCGTGGGTGGCGAATCCGCGGCTCAGCTTCGGCGAGATGCTGCGTCAAATTCTCGGCCAGCTCGGCGTCAGCCAGCCGGATACGTCGGACAAGCTGGCGCTGCTGCAGGCGTTCGACGCGCAGCTCGCCAGTCTCGGGCCGGATGAATGCGTCGCGGTAATTATCGACGAGGCGCAGGACTTGAGCGACGACGCGCTCGAAGATTTGCGGCTGTTGTCCAACTTTCAATCACTCGAACGCAGACGGTTGCAGATTGTGCTGGTGGGCCAAATCGAGCTCGCCCGGCGGCTGTCCGCACCGAATATGCGCCAACTGAATCAGCGGATCGGAGCGCGCGCGCTGTTGCCGGTCCTGCAGGGCAAAGAGATCTACGACTACGTCGAGTATCGGCTGCGCTCGCGCGGCGGCGACATCGAACGGCTCTTCACACGCGGCGCGATCCGGGAACTCATGCGCTCGAGCGGCGGTATTCCGCGTCGAATCAACGTGCTCTGCCACAACGCGTTGATGCTCGCGTACGCGGAGGGTGAAGACAGCGCTGACGTGCAACATGTGCGCGATGCCGCGCACGATTACGACTGCCTGCTCGCGAGCAAAGATTCGGCGTCGGTGAACGAGGCGATCCGATCGGCCTCGGCGCGGTTCGCGCGGAATGCGACGAGGCCGGCGGCCTCGCGCAGGCGGCCTGCGCTTCG
Organism: Deltaproteobacteria bacterium; assembly: GCA_003161515.1. Taxonomy (GTDB): domain Bacteria; phylum Desulfobacterota; class Binatia; order Binatales; family Binataceae; genus Binatus. Next base: position 4,177 of record PMOH01000430.1, on the reverse strand, counting down.
CGCGGCAGGAGCAGGAGCGCTCGCGGCGATATGTCTGCTGGCGATCGCAGGAGCGGGAATTACCGAGGTGCGCCCCTTTCGCGAGACTCTGACAGCGCTGTCCGCGCGATACGGATCGCAAGACAAGCGGCCGCAACCGCAAATTCTTGCGCAAGGGTCTCCAGCTCAATTCAAAGTCCAACCTGTTGAGACCGCGCAACCGGCGCCGAAGCCGATCAGTGTCGCGCCGCTCAACGTTCATGACGGTTCCGCGGGCAGTGCGAATGAATTGATCATGCGCGGGCCGGTCGAAGGGCCTTCGACGACTGATCTCCCGCTTCCGGAAAAATCGAAACCTGAAACGAACCCGGTCGGGAATGTAATTCCGGTGAAGCTGTCGCCGGCTGAAAATGTTTCAGCACCTGCGAATACTTCGGGTGAGACCGTCGTCGTCAGCGCCGGCGATACGATCAGCAAAATCGCGAAAAGAATTTACGGTTCGTTCGGAACTGATGAACTTGGCCGATTGACCGCGGCGAATCCCGAAATCAAGGACATCAATCTCATCTTTCCGGGTCAGTCCATCCGCGTGAGTCAAACCGGCAAATGATCACTGAGAGGAATTAGTAATGAGCAGATATTTCCAGGCAATGGAGCGGCGCAAAACCGGATTGGTTGCTTACGCCGATTCGAGAGCCAAGCCAATGTCCGAAGTCGTTGCGCGCACGCAGCCGATGGCGCTGGTCCCGATCCTCGAGGCGCAAGGGCTGCTCGACGCGATGGCGTCCAGCAGCTCGATCCGCAACTTGAGCGAGCAGTTGGGTGCTGCGAGCGCGTACAACGGCCCGGCGCGAATATTAATGACCGGCTGCAGGCCGGGTGACGGCGTGTCCACGGTGGCGGCTGCGATGGCGCTGGACCTGAGTCAGCGTCTGGCGGCGCGCACGGTGCTGGTCGAAGGGCAGCCGCGCATAACGCCGATGCATCCTTTGCTCGGACGCGCCGGCGTCCCTGCTCTGACTACGGCCACTGGTACGTCGATCGCCGTACAGGGTACCGGGTGGCCGCGGCTCGAGACGGCGCGGCCGGAGCAGATGGAGCTGGGCGATCATCCGGCGCGAATGCTCGAAGACATGGACGAATTGCTGGCGCGCTATCGGCTGGCGGTGATCGATCTCGGCGTCGTGCGCCTGGATCCGCGGATGCTGGCGCTGGCGCGGCCCAACGATCCGATCCTGGTCGTCGCGCGACATCTGCGGACAGATCGGGCGGAAATGATCGCCACGGTAAATCTCCTGCGCAACACCGGCCATCCCGTCGCCGGGGTGATTCTCAATGGATACAAGTCGCCGCTGCCGTCGCTGGTTCGGCGATTGATCGGAATGGAGGCTTAGTCATGGAAGACATCTCACTCAACGGCAGCCTGGCCGGTTCAAGCAACGGGTTTCATCTGCCGTCGAAAATCGCAGTCGTCGCAACCCAGCGCCAGATGCGCGGGATTGCGATTGTCGGGCTTGGCTATTGGGGACCGAACTGGGTGCGAAATTTTTCGCAGGCGAATGGAATCGAGCGGGTGGTCTGCTGCGACTTCAGCCGCGAACGCCGCGATCTCATCAAGAGCCGTTACCCGTCGGTCCTCGTCACCGAAAATATCGACCAGGTGTTGAACGATCCGAAGGTGGACGCGGTGGTGGTCGCGACGCCGGTGAACACTCACTTTGAAATCGCGATCCGCTGCCTGAAAGCGGGCAAGGCGACGCTGGTCGAAAAGCCGCTCGCCACTTCAGGCGAGCAGGCCGAGGTGCTCATTCGGATGGCGCGCGAGCGCGATCTCACGCTGATGTCGGGGCACACCTTCGAGTACAGCGCGCCGGTGAGGAAAATCCGCGAGCTGATCGGCAGCGGCGAGCTGGGCGACGTTCTCTACATCAATTCCGTGCGCGCGAATCTCGGGATGTTCCGGCGCGACGTCAACGTGGCGTGGGACCTGGCGACGCACGACATCTCGATCATCCTGATGTTGCTCGGCGAAATGCCGATCGAAGTGAGCTGCCAGGGTGAGAGCCACTATCACGATCGCGTCGAGGACGTTGCGCGGCTCACGCTGCACTTCGCCAACAACGTGATCGCCTTCGTGCACGTGAGCTGGCTCGACCCAAACAAGATTCGGCACACGACGATCGTCGGATCGCGCAAGATGCTGGTGTACGACGACACGGCGCCGAGTGAAAAGGTTCGCGTGTACGACAAGGGCGTGACCAAACATCCGTACTACGACACCTTCGGCAATTTTCAGCTTTCGTACCGCAACGGCGACGTGAATATTCCGCGGATCGAGGAATCGGAACCGCTCAAAGTGGAGTGCGATCACTTCGTCGATTGCGTCAAGCGCGGAATTTCTCCGAACAGCGACGGTCACAGCGGCCTGCGCGTCGTGAAAGTTCTGGAAGCGGCCGACCGCTCGCTAAAAAATCACGGGCAGCCGATGCCGATCGCGGCTGGCCTCAGGATCTGAGCCGTACGACGAGGATTGACATGTCGATTCACGAACTACCGCCGAACGTATGCGCTGCACCCGATGTGATTTTGGGCGACGGCGTAAAGTTCGGGCCGTTTGTAAACCTTTACGGATGCAGCGTTGGGGACGCGTCGCAAATCGGCGCGTTCGTCGAGGTCCAGCGCGACGCGCACATCGGCAAGCGCTGCAAAATCTCGAGTCACTCGTTCATTTGTTCCGGCGTCACGATCGAAGACGAAGTTTTCATCGGGCACGGCGTGATGTTCATCAACGATCGGCATCCGCGCGCGACTAACGCCGACGGCTCATCCAAGCGGCCCGACGACTGGGTGATGGAGCGCACTTACGTCCGGCACGGCGCATCGATTGGCAGCGGCGCAATCATCATGTGCGGAGTCGAAATCGGCGCAGGCGCGATGGTCGCGGCCGGGGCGCTGGTGACCAGCGACGTTCCCGCGCGGACGACAGTAATGGGCATGCCGGCGCGTCTGTATTCCAGATGCCGCTCTGCGCAACTCGATGGAGTCGAACGATAATGACAATCAAATTTTTAGATCTTGCGGCGCAGAACCGCGAAATCATGGCGCAGGTCGAGCGCGGCTTCGAGGAAATCCACGCGAAGACTTCCTACATCGGAGGCCCGCAGGTAGCCGCGTTCGAAAATGAATTCGCCAATTTCCTCGGCGCGCGTCACGTAGTCGGCGTATCGAGCGGCACCGACGCGCTCCGGCTCGCCCTGCTCGCGATCGGAATCGGACCGGGCGACGAAGTAATCACGACGCCAATGACGTTTATCGCGACCGCGGAAGCAATCGTCCAGACCGGCGCGCGGCCGGCGTTTGTGGACATCGATCCCAACACCGGGAATCTGAGCGTTCCGGAAATCGCGCGGTACCTCGAGCGCGCGCGTTTCACGTCGCCCAATGGCCCGCGGGCGATACTGCCGGTGCATCTCTACGGACTCCCGGCGGCGATGATCGAATTGCGCGATCTCGCGCAAGCGTGCGACCTGAAGATCGTCGAGGACGCGTGCCAGGCGCATGGCGCTCGCATCAACTACCAGGGGCAATCGCTTTTCGCCGGCACAATCGGAGCGGCGGGATGTTTCAGTTTTTATCCCGGCAAGAACCTGGGTGCATGGGGCGAAGGCGGCGCGGTCGCCACCAATGACGACGCGATGGCCGAGCAAATACGCACGCTGCGTGACCATGGCCGGCTGTCGCACTACGCTCACAGCGCGTACGGATACAACGCGCGGCTCGATACGATACAGGCGGCGGTGTTGCGTCCCAAGCTCGAGCGCCTCGAGGAATGGAACGCGCAGCGCCGGCGACTCGCCGCAATTTATCGCGAGACTTTGCCCCAGGACGGCTTGACTCTGCTCTCTGAGCCAGCCGGCAGCGAGTCGTGCTACCACCTGTTCGTTATCCGGAGCGATCGGCGCGATGTCATCAGGACGGCGCTTTTGCGCGAAGAGATCGAATGCGGCATTCACTACCCGGTTCCGCTTCATCTCCAGCCTGCATGTCGCGGACTCGGATACCAGCATGGAGATTTTCCGCACGCCGAGGCGATGGCTGACAGCGTGTTGTCGCTGCCGATGCATCCTTTTCTCAGCGAGCGCGAGGTGATGTCGGTCAGCAAAGTCGTGAAGCACGCGCTGGCGACGGGGTGATGTTG
>PMOH01000148.1 GCA_003161515.1 Deltaproteobacteria bacterium | reverse complement strand
TCGTCGTTCATCGACTCCGGCTACTTCGGCGTTTACGCCGGCACCAACCCCGAATGGGTGGACGAAGTCCTCGAAGTCACCGTCGCCGAGCTGCGCAAGGTCGAGCTCAACGGCCTCGAGCCCGCCGAACTGGCGCGCGCAAAAAGCCAACTCCAGGGCAACATGCTGCTCGGAATGGAATCGACCGACAGCCGCATGAACCGCCTCGCGCGCAACGAAATCTACTTCCGCCGCGACGTTCCGTTAGATGAACTCTCAGCAGGAATCGAAGCCGTCACCAACGACAACATCGTGGAACTAGCCTCAGCCTGGTTCCAACCCGACAAACTCGCGATGGTCCTGCTAGGCGACTTGAAAGGCCGAAAAATCACAAGAGAAGTCTTCGCCCCCCTCGCATAATTCCGACTCTTACCTCTCCAAATCCGGTTCCCCTTCCCACCATGGGAAGGGGTTAGGTGTTAGGTTGCCCGCGGATCGTTCACGACCTCCGCCGCGAAATTTTTCCGCCTCGTCCCATCTTGTGTCATTCAGAGCGAAGCGAAGAATCCCGATTCCTTCCTTGCACGCGCGCAAACTCCTCGCGCGACGGGCTCACCGGACGGGACCTTTTCGCTTAATTCGCCCTCTCGGGTAGTCGAAGTAATAAAGGTAGCATACGTCGATCTCGCTGTTGGGCGACTTTAGATTGTGGCCGACGATCACTTCGTAGTTGCCGGTCTTTGTGAATATCAATTGCGGCTGTTTCAGGACCGCCGCATCCTTTCCCTGCACCCACGGCTCCATCACTGAGCCCCGCGCGTCGGCGGTGGCGAGCCTGACCTGCTTCATCTTTCCGAACTGGCCTCGTGGAATCATGGGGTCAGCTTTATCTTCCGGCTGGCGCTTGAATGAGATAAGCACCATGCGGTTTTCCTCGTTCAAAATGGCTAAATCCGCATCATCATGCTGCGAATAAAAGTCCACTACCAAAGTGTCGCCCCGATATAGGCGCGTCCGCTCGCAATTGAAATCAATTTCTTCTGCAGGTTGCGCCGATGCAGGCGCGACCCGAAAGCCGCCCACCAAGAGTAGCAACGCCAGAGACCAGCACAACGGAAGCCTCATATGAGAGCTCTGATGATCAAAATTGTATGTGGAAATGGTCTTCCTCCGGAATCCAGTGTCCCGATCCAAGAAGCTCACGCACCACTTCTGCTAATACGTCGGGCTGCAAGGGCGGATTCGTGTTGGACAGAATGTCAACAGCCTCGCCTTTGAGATGAAGGGAGATGTACCTCCCGTCTTCGACTTGCTGCTCAATCACGCGAGTCATCGCATCAACGGTGGCCCGTCTGTCCGCTCCTGACCGGCGCCCTTCCAGGTAAGCCTGATTAATCTCGTTGAACGCTTGAACATTCCGATAATGAACCTGCCGATTCCTGCGATAGTATAGGTTGTTCCACATCGCTTCAGCCTGCTGACGCGGCGTCCGTGTGCCGCTGTGAACTTTCAGCTTACCGCAAGTCCGGACGTAGTAGAGCTGCGCGATGCGCCTTAGAGTACCGCGCCCTCCGGATGACAGATCAACTCCGGAGTCCAGCGTGAAATGGTCGCCTCTGGAACCCGTATCAATCGGAATAACGAAGCCATCCCGGCGTGCTCGCTCGGCAGTCGGGGCGTCGACCACTCCGTCTGTGATAAGACGCGATCTGCGCTGGTATTCTCGCGTTGCCTTTTCGGTCGAGTCGTCAAACTTGCCGCTGATAGAACCGCCATAGAATGATTTTGATTTTAGGAATTGCTGCCATGACCCGACTTCGCATCCTTGCATTCCCAGGCCAAGAGTTTTCATTTGGCTGCCTCCGTTTCGTGAAATCAGGGTCAGAAATGGCAGAAAGCCCGCGCCGCGATAAGGCTGAACTGTTCATCCCTGAACAAAAGTGGCAATCCGATGGATCTCGCGCTCGGCCGAACCGCCGCGCGAGTGGCAATGACGGATTGAATTAGAGATATTGTCTTTTCTGCGATGCCACCAACTTTGAAAATTGCGCGGGTGCGCAAAAGCGCGCTGCCGCTTCCCGCCTATCAAAGCGAAGATGCGGCAGGAATCGATCTGATGGCCGACATCGGTGCGGCGATTGAAATGGCACCGCGTGAGCGCCGGGCCGTTCCTACTGGAATCTGTGTCGAGATTCCTGTCGGCTACGAAGGGCAGGTGCGGCCGCGCAGCGGCCGCGCGTTGAAAGAGGGTCTCGCGCTCATCAACTCTGTCGGAACCATCGACGCCGACTATCGCGGAGAAGTTAAAGTATTACTTGTGAATTTGGGGGAGCTGCCGATCGTGATTAAACCCGGCGACAGAATCGCCCAACTCATCATCGCACCCGTCATTCGCGCCGAAATTGTCGAGGTCGATGAACTCGCGCCAACCTCGCGCGGACCCGGCGGCTTCGGCCACACCGGCCGTTGAGCACGACACACCCTCTCGATTGCGCGAGCGTCGTCGCGTAATTTAGATCTATCAGCACAGCGTGAAAGACAAAGTAACCGAGACCGACGCGGCATTGACCGCGGTAACGCCGATCGACGGCCGCTACCGCGCGCGCACCCGGAGCTTGGAGGCGTACTTCAGCGAAGTCGCCCTGATTCGCTACCGCGTGCGCGTCGAGATCGAATGGTACCTGTCGCTCGCCGGGAATCCCGAGATCAGCTCGCTGAAACCGCTTCCCAATGCGACCGCGAAGAAGCTCCGCGCCGTTTTCGACGACTTCACGCTCGACGATGCGCGCCGCGTGAAGGAGCTCGAGGCGAACACCAATCACGACGTCAAGGCAGTCGAGTATTTCGTCAAGGAGCGAGTCGCCGCGATCGACGCTGCGCTGCCGATCGAGATGGTGCATTTCGCGTGCACCTCAGAGGACATCAACAATCTCGCCTACGCGCTCATTCTCAAAGAGTTCGTCGCGAACGATCTGATTTCGCGGCTCGAAGCGGCGAATGCGCCGATCGTCAAGCTGGCGCATCGCTACAAGGCGCATCCGATGATGGCGCGCACGCATGGCCAGGAAGCGTCGCCCACCACGGTCGGCAAGGAGATGGCGATATTCGCGACGCGTCTCGCGCGCCAGCTCTCGCAGCTTCGTCATCAGGAATTTCTCGGCAAGCTCAACGGCGCGGTCGGAAATTTTAACGCACATCATTTCGCGCATCCCGAGGTCGATTGGATCGCGCACTCGCAAAATTTCGTCGAACGCCTCGGCCTGACCTGGAATCCGATGACCACGCAGATCGAAAGCCACGATTTTATCGCCGAGCTGTTCGCAATCCTGATGCGCATCGACACCATCCTGCTCGGCTTCTGCCGCGACATGTGGAGCTACATCTCGATCGGCTACTTCGCGCAGAAGGCGGTCGCCGGCGAGACCGGATCGTCGGTGATGCCGCACAAGGTCAATCCGATCGACTTCGAGAATTGCGAGGGCAATCTTGGAATCGCGAACGCGCTCTTCGATCACCTCGCGGCGAAGTTGCCGGTCTCGCGATGGCAGCGCGATCTGACTGACAGCACCGCGATCCGCGCGATGGGCACGGCGTTCGGGCATCTGGTAGTGGCGCTCGCGTCGTTGGAGCGTGGCCTCGCGCGCGTCGAGGTGAACGAGGCGCGCATTGCCGAGGACCTCGAGGCCGAGCAGGCGTGGGAGGTAGTCGCCGAGGCGATTCAGACTCTGATGCGTCGCCACGGGATGCCGCAACCGTACGAGACGCTCAAGGAACTGACGCGTGGCCGGCGGATCGATCGCCGCGTGATCGAGGAATTCATCGCGACGCTGCCGTTGGATGACGGGGCCAAGCGTGCGCTGCGCGAGTTGAATCCGCGCAGTTACGTAGGGCTGGCGGCGAAGCTGGTCGAGAATTTCGCGCCGCCCGCAAAGGCAGACTTGGCGATTGCGAAAAAGGTGCGCGCGGCCAAGCGTTGAGCTGTCTATCCACACGCCTGCGCGAGGGTTTGTGGACAACTGGCGCGGGCTTCGTTGTGATGAGGCGACCGGTCGGTATCATGATTAGATTAAGATATTCCGAACGAACCTAAGGGAGAACGAATCGTGGAAACTACTCCGCAGAAACTCGAAATGTTTTACGAGGGCAAGGCGAAGAAACTTTACTCCACGTCCGACCCCGACCTCGTCATCGCCTACTTCAAAGATGACGCGACCGCCTTCAACGGCAAGAAAAAGGACACCATCGAGGACAAGGGCGTGATGAACAACCGCATGTCGGAGTTGTTCTTCAACTTGCTCGAGAAGGAAGGTGTGAAGACGCACTTCGTCCGCCGTCTCGACGATCGCGAGATGCTCTGCAAGCGCCTCAATATCATCCCGGTCGAGACTGTCGTGCGGAATATCGTCGCGGGCTCGATGGCGAAACGGCTCGGCCGCATTGAAGGCGAGCCGCTGCCGCATCCGATTGTCGAGTACTACTACAAATCCGACCCGCTCGACGATCCGCTGATCATCGGCGAGCATGCGATTGCGTTTGGATGGGCGACCGCCGAGGAGCTCAAGCAAGTCGATGCGATGGCGCTGAAGGTCAATAGCGTCCTCACAAAATTTCTTGACGAGCGCGGCGTCATTCTCGTCGATTTCAAGCTCGAGTTCGGACGGCATCACGGAGAAGTTCTGCTGGGCGATGAAATTTGTCCCGACACTTGCCGTTTCTGGGACAAGGCGACGCGGCAGAAGCTGGACAAGGATCGGTTCCGGCGCGATCTCGGCGGCGTCGAAGAGGCCTATCACGAGATGCTGCGGCGGGTGGAGACCTAAAGGCTGATGGCGGCACGCGAGAGGATTTGAGTTGCAAGTAAGAGTGTTCGTGACGCCCCGGCGGGGGATCCTCGACCCGCAAGGGCGCGCGGTTGAAAGTTCGCTCCAGAGTCTCGGCTTCAAAAACGTCTCGGGCGTCAAAGTCGGCAAATACATCACGCTGGAAATTGAGGCGCGCACTGCATCCGAAGCGCGCGATGAAGCAAAAAAGATGTGCGAAGCGCTCCTCGCCAACCCCGTGATCGAGGACTACCGCTTCGAGGTAGACGGCGAATGAAGTGGGGCGTCGTGCGATTTCCCGGCTCGCTGGACGACGGCGACGCGCTGTACGCGCTCGCGGACGTGATGGGCCAGACTGCGCG
>PMOH01000454.1:2565-3186 GCA_003161515.1 Deltaproteobacteria bacterium | reverse complement strand
GCTGATCGCCGGCTACGCGATCGTCGCAATCGCCGCAGTCGGCGGCATCGTCCTGTTGATTCCAGCCTGGGCGATTTTGCCGAGCCCTTACGACGCTCTGCCTGACCTGCCCGCGAAATCCGCCTTCATCGCATTCTGGATTGTCTCGGTGGGCGCGGTCATCTACGCGATTCGCAGATTCAGCCCGTATCGTGTCGCGATTTCGATGGGCGCAATCGCCTACCTCGTGATGAGCTACATGTATATCTTCGCGATGCCTGCGGCGGAGGCGTATCGCGGCGAAAAGCCGTTCGGCTACGCGGTGCTGAACAAGATTGGCGGTTCCACCGATCATCTGGTCCTGTTCAAGACCGAAGGGCCGCTGTTTTATCTCAATCCGCCCAAGCCGATCCCCGAGTTTGAAGACAAGCAGGACTTGCAGGACGCCATCGCGAGTGGCGACGCCAAATGGATGATCGTCCGCCGCCGCGACATGCCGAAGCTCGCCACTCCGACGACGATTGAGCTCAGCGAAGCGTCATATCCATGGGAGACCGACTACAATTTCCGGAATAAAGTGGTGCTAGTGAAGATTGGCAACTGATCCTCTGCCCGTCAGTGGCGCGGGCCGCCGTGCCCGCG
>PMOH01000454.1:0-2511 GCA_003161515.1 Deltaproteobacteria bacterium | reverse complement strand
CGCGCCCTACAATCGCATCGGCATGACGACGTAGGTGTACTGCTGATCAGTCTCGGTTCGGATGACGCCGGGGCTGACGTCGTCGCTTAGGCCGAGTTCTACGGTCGAGTCGGCGCCTTGCGGAATCACGCCGAGTGCTTGCTGTACGTATGACGCGTTGAATCCGATCGCGAATTCTTCGCTCTTGAAATCCACGTCGAGCGACTCGCTTGCTTCTCCGGTTTCGGGGCTCGTCGATGAGACCGTCAGCGTCCCGGCCGATAGCGCGAACTTCACGCCGTGATATCGCTCGCTGGAGAAAATTGCCGCGCGCTTGATCGCCGCGAACAGCAAGTCGCGCTTTACCGTGATTTTGTATTTCGACTGTTTGGGGATTACGCCGCGGTAGTCGGGGAATTCGCCCTCGACGAGCCGCATCGAGACTTCGGTCGCGCCGCGCTTCAGATACGCAAGCTGACCCTCGAGGCTGAGGCGCACTTCTGGTTCGGTGCCAACATCGAGGATTTTGCGCAGTTCCGCGAGACCCTTTCGCGGAATGATCGCGCCGCTCGGCATCGTGAATCCCGGCACTTCGCGCTCGATCATAGCCAGGCGATGGCCATCAGTCGCGACCATCCGAACCGCTCCGGGAGCGTTGGACTCGACGAACACGCCGCTCAAGTTGTATCGCGCTTCATCGGGACTGACGGCGAAGATCGTTTTGTCGATCATCGTGGCCAGCACCGTGGCCGGTATCGCCAGTTCGGCCTTGAGTTGTTTCTTCGCTGCGCCCGAATCCTTGCCGGTGCTCTGACTTGGCATCGCGGGGAAGCTGCGCGGATCGAGGCCCATCATTTTGAACTTCGCGCGCCCGCATTTCAGCTCGACCCAATCGCCATCGAGCGTCGTCAGTGCGACTTCTTCGCCTTCGGTCTCGCGCACGATTTCAAAAAGCTTGCGCGCATTCAGCGTCAGGCTTTTTTCCTTGCCTGAACACGCAACCTGCGTGCGAATTCCGACTTCGAGGTCGGTGGCGCTGAGCGTCAGCGCATTTCCGTTTGGTTCGAGTAGAACGTGGCCGAGGATCGGAACCGTCGTGCGCCGTTCCACGATGCCTTGGACCAGTCCCAAACCGCTAAGCAGCGAAGCGCGCTCGATTGCGAGTCCCATGAATTGTTAGCCCGTCTTCCTATTCCGGATCTTTAGATCTCTAAAAAAGAATAGCAGTAATAGTAGGAGTTGTGGATTTGTTGATGGAGCCTGCAAGCGACCGAAATTGAACGCCGATCGATTGCTGAAAAGCTGTCGGCGAAAAAGCGGCTACTCGACAGGGCCGGCCGTGCGCGCACCGACCCTGTCGATAGCTCCAGGTTTATGCTCCCCTCGTCCACAGCCTCCCCCACAATCGATTCACGCCGCATTCGCGCGGATCGATTTAAGCTCGCGCTCGATTTTCTCGATCGAGAGCCGAAAAGCCGAATCACTGGTAACCCGCCGCATGATCAGGTTGTAAGCGTGAATCACCGTCGAATGGTCGCGCCCGAAATGCTCGCCGATAGTCGGAAACGAGCTGTCGGTCAGCTTGCGGCAAAGATACATCGCGACCTGGCGGCAGAATGCGATGTGCTGGGTGCGCTTCTTCGACTTCAAATCCGTCAGCCGAATATGGAAAAAATCCGCGACCGTCTTCTGGATCGATTCGACGTCGGGCTTCGCGTCGTGATTGCGAATCAGATCCTGCAGCGCCTGCCGCGCGAAGTCCACGGTGATTGCCGATTGATTGAGCGACGCGAGCGCCGCCAGCCGCGTTAGGCATCCCTCGAGCTCGCGAACGTTAGACGAAACGCTCTGCGCGATATACATCGCGACCTCGGGCGCCAGCCGCAGGTTTTCGAGCACCGCCTTCTTCTGCACGATCGCGACGCGCGTCTCGAGGTCGGGCGGCGCGATGTCCGCGATCAAGCCCATCTCGAAGCGATTGCGCAGCCGCTCCTCGAGCCCCGGTATTTCGCGCGGCACTTTGTCCGAGGTCAGGATGATCTGATGCCGTTCGGCATGAAGCGCATTGAAAGTATGGAAGAATTCTTCCTGGGTGCGCTCGCGACCGGCCAGGAATTGCACGTCGTCGAGGATCAACGTATCGACGCGGCGGAACTTTTCGCGAAACTCGTTCATCTTGTCGCGGCGCAGCGAACCGATCAGCTCGTTCATGAAAATCTCGGCCGGCATGAACAGCACTTTCCGCGGCCGCTCGCCGGCGGCCCAAATATGGTGCCCGATCGCGGTCACCAGGTGCGTCTTGCCAAGGCCGACCCCGCCATAGATGAAGAGCGGGTTGTATTTTTCGCCCGGCTGATTGGCGACCGCCTGGGCCGCGGCATGCGCGAACTGATTAGCCGATCCCACCACGAACTCCGCAAAACTGTAGCGGGCGTTCAGGGTCGGATGGCGATCTCCACGCGGCGCGGCCGTCGTCGTTGCGCGATTTGTCGCGTACGCCTTGCCGTTGCCATTCCCGTTCGCATGACCATT
>PMOH01000477.1 GCA_003161515.1 Deltaproteobacteria bacterium | reverse complement strand
CTGATGCATCAGGGGAAACTGACCAGGCGGCAACTGCAGGCGTGGATCGAAAATCGTTTTTACTATCAATGGACGATTCCGAAAAAGGATGCGCTGATTCTCGCCAAGGCTGACGACCCGGAATTTCGGCGCGCGTGGATCACGCGGATCACCGACCACGATGGGACTGGCGATAGCGAAGGCGGGATTCGCAAGTGGTACAAGCTGTCGGAAGCCGCGGGTCTCGACCCTGCCGACCTCGCGAACCTGCGCTATGTGCTGCCGAGCGTGCGTTTCGCGGTGGACACGTACCTGCATCTGTGCGCGACGCGTCCGCTCACCGACGCGGTCGCGTCATCGCTGACCGAATTGTTCGCGCCAGTGCTGATGGCGGACCGGATCGTGGTGCTCGAGAAGCTCTACCCCTGGCTCGACAGCCGCGGGCTGGAATATTTTCGCGGACGGCTGGTGCAAGCGTCGCGCGACTCGGACTTCGGCTTGCAATACGTCGTAACACAGTGCACGACGCGTGAGTCGCAGGACCGCGCCGCCGACGCACTCACGCTCAAGTGCCACATACTGTGGAGCCTGCTCGACGCGATTCACTACGCGTACGTCTCACCCGGATATTTGCCGCCGCTATGGCACGATCCGCGAAAGCTCTGATGAACGCCGATCACACATGGCGGCCGCGGCTGGCCTCGCGCGCGCGGCTGAAGTTCGACCCAATCGCACAGCAGGAAATGCTCCTGTTCCCGGAAGCCGCGTTAGCTCTCAATGAAACCGGCGCTGCGATTGTGCGCCTGTGTGACGGCGCGCATTCGATAGATGAAATCGTCGATCAATTGTCGAAAAAATATGACAACGCCGATCGCGACGCGTTGATGCGCGAGGTGATGGATTTCCTCGCCACGATTCGCGCGCGCGGATTGCTCCAATGACCACGACGCCGCGCCCATACACGCTGGTTGCGGAGTTAACCTATCGATGTCCGCTGCGATGCGTGTACTGCTCCAACCCCGTCGATTTCCATCGCTCGCGCTCTGAACTCTCGACCGGCGAGTGGCGACGGGTTTTTTCACAGGCCGCGGAACTTGGCGTCATGCAGTTGCATCTATCGGGCGGCGAGCCCGTCCTGCGGGAGGATCTGGTCGAGCTGATTCAACACGCGCGCGCGAATGATCTCTATACCAACCTGATAACCGGCGGCACGCTGCTCGACGAGGATAAACTGCGGCGGTTTCGCGACGCGGGTCTCGACCACATTCAACTGAGTATCCAGGGCGCGGCGCGCGAAAGCGCCGAGACGATCGCCGGTGTGGGATCGCATCAGAAGAAACTGGACGTCGCCCAGCTCATTCGCAAAATCGGCTTTCCGCTAACGCTCAACGTCGTGATCCATCGGCTGAACATTGTCGAGGTGCCAGAACTCATCACGCTCGCGTTGGAACTCGGAGCGGATCGCCTCGAGCTGGCGAATACCCAGTTCTACGCGTGGGCGGCGGAGAATCGCCGCGCGCTGATGCCGACGCGCGAGGATTACGATCGCGCCGAGGAAATCGCGCGCGCGGCGATCGCGAAATATCGCGGCACGCTCGAAATCCCATTCGTGCATAACGACTATCTCTCGGGCGAGCCCAAGCCGTGCATGGGCGGATGGGGCCGCAGCTACATGTGCATCAACCCTACTGGCGCAGTGATGCCGTGCCACGCCGCCGCCGTGATCCCCGGCCTGGTCTTCGAATCAATTCGCGATAACTCGTTGGAAAAGATCTGGCGCGACTCGCCGGCGATGAACGCATTTCGCGGCGACGACTGGATGATGGAACCGTGCCGCAGTTGTGAGCGCAAAACAATCGATTTCGGTGGATGCCGATGCCAGGCCTTCATGCTGGCGGGAAATGCCGCCGAGGCCGATCCGATCTGCCGCCTCTCGCCGCATCACGGGATCGTCGAATCGATGCGCAAGGATTCTGCCGCAGACGATCCGCTGATCTATCGCGACGCAAAGAGCAGCCGTGCGCTCTCGCGATCTTAGCTCCATACCGCTGGATCGCTGCCGAGAGGAACGGGCGGAAGATCCCATCGCGGCGGCGTTTCCGACATTCGCGCGATCGGGCCGAGACGGGTCAAAGGCCCCCACGCGGTATTCATCTCGATGATCCACGGTGCGATCGACGCAGTGTCGAACCCGCCCGGCTTGTCATCCGATCCGGTGCGCGGCAACGACATGATCCACATCGCTGTGCGCGCGAGCGATACGCGAACGTGCCAGCTGCCGCCTTCGGTTGCGCGTTGCGCGAGCGCGCGCATCACGCCGAGCGCGCCGAGATAGCCGGTCGTGTAGTCGTTGACTGCGGCGGGCACCAGCGCCGGATGCTCATCGCCGGCATGCTCGAGCGCCATTCCGGTCACCGTCTGCGCGAGTTGTTCCCATCCCGGCCGTCCTGCGAACGGACCTTCGTGTCCGTAGCAGTCGATCGACACCACAATGATGCCGGGGCGCATCGTTGCCAACTCCGTCGGCCCGAAACCGCGCCGCGCGAGCGCGCCGGGACGGTATCCCTGCGAGAACACGTGCGCATCGCGGACCAACGCGCGCAATTGTTCCGCGTCTTCGTTGCGATCGAGATCGAGATAGCACGAACGCTTGCCCGGATTGGTATCGATGACGAAGGGTTCAATTGACGGCAGCTTGGGACTTCGGACGTGCAGCACGTCGGCGCCGTGCTCGGCCAGCGTCCGCGCGCAAGTCGGTCCCGCCAGCACGCGCGTGAGATCGAGTACGCGCACGCCTGAAAGTGGACGAGCGCCATGCTCGCCGGCACGCGGTCCCGGAAGACGCTCTGGCGGTGCATCACCGAGCCGAAGAATCTCGACCAACGGCACTTGCGCGAGCGCGACGCCTTGAGGATGGACGCGCCACTCGTCGGCGCTGCGCAGTTTCGCGCCGCATACACCGCGCTCGGCGAGCGCATCCTCAAGCGCTTGCGCATCCCACGACGCGACGGCCTTTGCAATCGCGCTTGCATCATCGTCGCAATTCAAAAGCGCGAGGGTGCCTTCACGCGAACTGAATCCGCCGTGCAGATGAATCCATCTGTCGTCGCGCGCTCGATATAGAGCAGTCGTGGCCTGCCCGCGCCGGTCGAACGACGCATTTTGATACCTCAGGTACGCGAACGAGACGAGCGACGCCGCTGCGGCGCGTACGTTCACCTCAATATGCTGCGGACGTCCGCCGCGTGCGCACCACAGGTCGGACGCCGCCATCGCATTTGCGGCAAGTACTGCAGCTGCTGCCTCGCCGGCACGAAAGCGGGTTGCGATTACCGGATCGCGTCCTGTGATTTGTAGCGCGTGATGATTTGAAATGTCCGCGCGTCCGAGTGAGGCAAGCAAATCTCTTGTCCACCCAGCCGGTTCTATCGTTGAAGAGGTTGTCACGTGTCGAAATTAGCACTCGATCGAATCGATCGAGAAACCAGTTGAGAAGTTTGCCGAACGCTGCGAGACCGTGCTTGAATCCGATTTGAGGCCCTTACTATGAATTCGGAAATCGAATTGCGCGACCATGTGTTCGTCGGCCCTCTGCGACGATCCGTCAACAACGCGAGCCGAGTCGCGGGCAGCATCCACGATGACGCGACGGCGACCAAGCTGGGTTTCCGCGGAGGCACGGTTGCCGGATCGATCCATCTGGAATTGTTTCCGCCGATCCTGCTGAAAGCGTTCGGCAATCGATGGTTTGAGTGCGGTACGATCTCGATGTACTTCCTCAACGCGACGACTGATCGAGAGGCGGTGCGCGCGTTTGTGAAAGAGCCGCGCCTCGATGCTGGCGCGCCGCAGGTCGAGATCTGGATCGAGCGCGATGACGGCATGCGCGTCGCGGAAGGCACCGCTTCAGTCGGAAGTCCCGAGGAACCGAGCGCATTGTTGCGCCGTCCGCTCGATCGATTCGACGCAGGTGAGTTGCGAATTCTTGGCGGGCTCAAAGTCGGCGATCAGTTCGAGGAGTGCGACGCGTTTCTCACCAAGGATGCGATGGCTGAGCGGATGAAGGTTATCACCGAACCGATGGAGTGGTACACCAAGACCTCGCCATGGGGTGGTGCGATCGCAACTCCCGCCGCGATGGTGCAACTGCTTTACTCGCAATCGATCGCGACGCTGCGCGCCAAGCTCGGACGGGCGGTCGGACTGTTCGGCGCGATCGAGCTGCGCAATATCAAAGGACCGGTGATGGTCGAGCAGCCCTATCGCGTGACCGGTAACATCGTCGCGCTGGGTCAGAGTCCCAAGACTGAGTACATGTGGTTCGAGACGGCGCTGAACGAAGCGGACGGCAAGCGCGTCGCCGAGATGCGGATGCTGCTGCGCTTCATGAAGGCGTCGTCGCCGAAATACAAGGACGCTCCTCCCAGCTAATCCGAGTCCTTGTCTAGCGTGAGCACGTTCGGGTTGCCGTAACCCGCTGGTTCCGGGTTACATCAGACGACTTGGTAACCGGCCTCCAGGAACTGGTCTGCGCATTCTTGCCAATACTTCGGGTCCACCAGAATTACCTCGATCCCACGCAGTGTAGGTCTCCACTCACTCGCTTTGCCGGCTTTGATCTGCGCCTGGGCGATTGCGACTGCGTCGTCAAAGGAAGTTTGCCTGTCTCCTACGATGGTGAGAACACGAGTTAACGACATGGTACCCCTTATCGCCGCCTCGGTCCTCACGATCTTTCGCGGGGGAGGACCGTAGAGTTATCTGGCAGCTAGCACCCGCAAGTTTGACGTCACCATACTTCTTGCCATTTGCAGCGTCTAGATGGCTTCTGATCGCAACTATTTCGAGACCACGTTCGCGGCGTTCAATCGAGCGGAGGTTTGAAGGCGCTGACTGGCGGGGGTTTGCCAACATACTTCTCGACCTGGACCAGGGTGGTCTGAGCGCTTGGGCCTTGCGCGAGGCGCGAGGTTCCCTTGTCGAGCGTGAGCACGTTCGGGTTGCCGTGCTTGTCGAGACTGCCAATTACGCCCGGTTCGAGCGGGTCGTACCACGCTCCAGTCGAGATTTGGATCACGCCACGGCGAATGTCCTCGGTTAGAATCGCACCGGCCAAAATCGCGCCGCGA
This sequence comes from Deltaproteobacteria bacterium, assembly GCA_003161515.1. Taxonomy (GTDB): domain Bacteria; phylum Desulfobacterota; class Binatia; order Binatales; family Binataceae; genus Binatus. The sequence continues at coordinate 22,408 of PMOH01000477.1, read as the reverse complement.
TCGTTGAAAACCCGGACCACATCGCCGTCGCGAATTCCCCGGGCGGCCGCATCGTCGCGATTTATTCGCATCGGCTCGCGCCCCGCGACTTTGCTTTGCTGGCTGACGCGCCCCATGTCCATCTGGCCGTGCAAACGCGTGCTCGGCTGCGTGGTCAGAAGATGCAGCGGGTATTCGCGCGCCGCATCGCTGCCCAACCACTCGGCGGGTTCGATCCATGTGGGATGCCCCGGACAATCTTCGTAGCGGTAGCTCGCAATTTTCGCTGAAAAAATTTCGATTCGTCCCGACGGAGTCGGCAGCGGATTGGCGTCGGGATTCATCCTGAATTCCTCGAACAGAACGTGCGGGGTCGAGGCTTCGGGAATTTCGAGATAGCCGCTGCGCCAGAACTCGTCGAAGGTCGGCCACTCCGCGACGTGACGATTCGCATGTGCGCGCGCGGTTTCGTAGATGTGGCGTAACCACTGAATCGTGCCGCGGCCCTCGGTAAAAGACTCGCGAGTGCCGAAGCGATCACTGAGATCGCTGAAGATTGCAAAGTCGTCGCGCGCTTCGCCGACCGGCGCGATCGCCTGCTTCATCGCGATGATGAATCGGTCGCGCGCGCTGGCGCCGATGTCGTCGCGCTCGAGCGTCGTAGTCGTTGGCAGCACGATGTCGGCATGGCGCGCGGTCGCGGTCCACCACGGATCGTGGACGATGATCGTCGAAGGGCGGCGCCACGCGCGGATCAGGCGATTGATATCCTGATGATGGTGAAACGGATTGCCGCCGCACCAATAGACGAGATCGATGTGGGGATAAACGAGATCCTGCCCGTTGTACTGGAACGGCTGCTCGGGGTTGAGCAGCAGGTCCGCGATTCGAGCCACCGGGATGAAACAGCGAACAGGATTGTGGCCGGCCGATAGAGTCGGAACGGGCATATCCGGCAGCATCGTCGCGAGGCCTTCCATGCTGCCGTAGCCGAAGCCGAAACCACCGCCCGGCAGACCCACCTGGCCGAGCACGCTGGCGAGCGCGATCGCCGCCCAAACCGGCTGCTCACCGTGGTCGCCGCGCTGCAGCGACCAATTGACGTTGATGAAGGTGCGCGAGGCGGCCATCTTGCGCGCCAGGGCGCGAATCTTGTCGGCGGAAATTTCGCTCAGACCACAGGCCCAGTCGGCAGACTTCGCGACGCCGTCCTCGTCGCCAAAAAGATAGTCGCGGAAGCGATTGAAGCCCGTGCAGTAGCGCGCGAGGAAATCCGCGTCGTGCAATCCCTCGACGATCAACGTGTGCGCAAGCGCGAGCATCAGCGCGGGGTCGCTATGCGGGCGCGGCGCGATCCATTCAGCGTCGAGGAACGCGGCGGCATCGTCGCGCATCGGGCTGATGTTGCAGAACTCGACGCCAGCGGCCTTCGCCCTTTCGAGCCAGCCGCGCGTCGTATGCTCGCCGACACCGCCGGGAGTTACTTGAGTGTTGCGCGTCGGAATCCCGCCGAACATCACGACCAGGTCGGCGTGATCGGCGATGCTCTTCCAACTGGTGCCGGGACCGTTCATCGCACGCAGGCTGCCAAGGACGTTCTTCACGAGGACCGCGCCGGCGGCGTTGCTGTAAGTGTCGCGCGCGCCGGTGAATCCGCCGATGCCGCCGAGGAAGCGCTGCAGTTGCGTGCGCGCATGATGAAAGCGGCCGGCGCTGGCCCATCCGTAAGAGCCGGCGTAGATAGCCTGGTTGCCGCGCTCGCGAATCACGCGCTTGAGTTCATCGGCGATCAAATCGAGCGCGTGTTCCCACGTCACGGAGACAAAGCGATCCGATCCGCGACCATCGCGAGCGCCGCCGGGGCCGTGTTCGAGCCATCCTGCGCGCACCGCGGGTTGCGCGACGCGGCTGGCATGATGCAGCGCGTCGGGAATCGATCGCAGCAGCGGCGACGGATCAGGATCGCGCGCGAAGGGCCGTGCTTCCGTGACGCGTCCATCGGCCACGACCGGCTCGAAGGTGCCCCAATGCGAATGGTTCAGCGCGGGCGCTGCGGCAGGAATCTTTTCAGACATCGCATTCACGCATCGAGATCAAGCAAGGCCTTCGAACAGGGCCGTGCTCAGGTATCGTTCGCCGGAATCCGGCAGTATCACGACGATAGTCTTGCCCTTGTTCTCCGGACGCTTGGCGACGCGCGCAGCGACTGCGGCAGCGGCTCCGCACGAAATGCCCGACAGGATTCCTTCTTCGCGAGTCAGCCGTCGCGCGTATTCGATCGCATCTTCGTTGCTGACCTGCTCGACTGCATCGACCATCGAGAGATCCAGATTTTCAGGCACGAAGCCCGCGCCGATACCCTGAATCTTATGCGCGCCCGGCTTCAGCGGCTGGCCGCTCCGCTGCTGGGTGATGACGGGGCTCGCGGTCGGCTCGACGGCGACCGAAACGATCGCTTTGCCTTTGGTTTTTTTGATGTAGCGCGACACGCCCGTGATGGTTCCGCCGGTGCCCACTCCCGCGATGAAAATATCGATCGCGCCCTCGGTGTCGTCCCAGATCTCGGGCCCGGTAGTCGCTTCGTGGATTGCGGGATTGGCGGGATTTTTGAACTGCTGCAGCAATACGTACCGATCGGGCGCCGACGCCACGATCTCCTCGGCCTTGTTAATCGCGCCGGTCATGCCGCGCGCGCCCTCGGTCAAGACCAGCTTGGCGCCGTAGGCGATCAACAATTTGCGCCGCTCGAGGCTCATCGTATCGGGCATCGTGAGCGTCAACGGAATTTTGCGGGCGGCCGCGACGAACGCCAGCGCGATGCCGGTGTTGCCGCTGGTCGGCTCGACCAATTCCTTGCCGGGACCGAGCAGGCCGCGCTTCTCGGCGTCCCACACCATCGCGGCGCCGATTCGATCCTTGACGGAATATGCGGGGCTGCGTCCTTCGAGCTTGCCGAGAACGGTAGCCGGCGCGCCGTCAGTGACGCGGTTGAGCCGCACCAGCGGCGTATGTCCGATCGAACGCGAATTGTCTTCGAACCAATGTGGCATCGGCTGTCTCCCGTTTTCGAAGTCGTCGAATTATATTACTTGTTGAATCGCAAATATAAACGCAGCAAAAGCGATCTAGCCAGTGAACGCTGAGTCACTCCGACATCGTTGATAGCAGTCGTTGGATCGGCTCCTGGTCAACCGATATGAAGCCACGGTCAGGCTGATTAAGATCCAAGGTAACGAAGATGATACAGCTAACCAGGACGATGAAGCTGATAGTGCCGGCCAGGTCATGTTCGTCTGCTACTCCTTGTTCTCTCCCAACCAGCATGGCCGAAATGACCGCGGATAGCAGCAGTAACACGACGATAATTGTAGGCAGCCGGTCCCTCACCGCGGCTAGTCGCTCCGCTTGCCTGCTGGTGACGGCGTTGAGCGTATTGGTCAACGAGACTGCTATAGGTGTTCCATCCGCCAGCGCCTGGGAGACGAGCGTGACCATCTGGCTATGCATTTGTTGGAATTGACCGAGTGCGATTTCGATAGCGTTTGCATCATAGGTGCGTTTGGAGAGATCTAACCGCAAAGCGGCGTAGTCGTGGATAACCTGCCGCAACCTGGTTCGCACTGGTTCTTTAAGCAGGCTGGCGCAAGTATAAAAGTCTCCTATAGCGTTGCTATCGGCTACAACCATAAGTCGCCGCTGATCGTGCTTGACCAGGGCAGTTGAGAACGTGAACGCAAGCAGCAATCCAAGGACTGCCAGACTGGCGTCCAGGAATTTGGACACTGCTGCCTTGCCTTCCGATCTTAGCCGTAAGCGCTGTCCTATCGAGCGTCCTACAATCCAGCCGGCGACCATCGCGACGGCAACCAGGGACGCTATCGTCCACGCGCCAATGTCATTGAAAATGTGTCCCGTCATCCGAGAAATCCTGACTCCTAGACGTGATTGCGGAGCATCAGTTCCTTTGGGTGTGGCTCCAGGTAAACCTGTCCGCGCAAATAGCTGATGTCGAATTCGCGGACGTAGTGTCGAAACAGGGTGATCGGCACGATCAGCGGCACCAGGCCATGCCTGTAATCGTCGATCAGGCTGACCATTTCGCTGCGCGCGGTCGCGTCGAGATGCTCGCGAAGGTAGCCGAGCATGTGTTGCAGGACATTGGTGTGACGTGCCGTCGTCGCGAGTTGTTTCAGTGCGTCCATGAAGGCTGGCTCATAGTCGTCGCGCACCTCTTCACGCCCGAGATGCTTTGCGTTGGCGACGAACCGGCCTAGCTCGCTATATGCTTTGGGCGAATGCGCCATCAGAACCAGCTTGTGCACGGTGTGAAACTGAACCAGGCCGCCGAGCGTCCATCGCGCCGAGAAGAATGACGTGAGCCGGCGGTACGCGAAAACCCGCTCGACAAAGTTCTCGCGCAGATGAGGATCGTTGAGTCGCCCTTCCTCTTCGACCGGCAGGCTGGGATATCTTTGCATCAGCGCCGACGCGAACAAGCCGGCGCCGTCGCGCGTCGCCATCCCTGACGCGCCATAAACGCGCACGCGTTCCATTCCGCAGCTCGGCGAGTCCTTCTTCAGCACGTAGCCCGAAAGATCCTCGCGGCCGAGCGCGGTCGTTCGGCGTTCGGCGTAGGCATTCATCTTGCCGGTGTGATCGAGCCCGGTTTTATTCCCAACCAATCGAATAGCACTATCCCCGTTGCTGTCTCGCACCAGCCGGATACTTTCGCGCGGCACGCCGAGTCCGATTTCCATTTCGGGGCATACGGGAACAAACTCGACGAAACGTCCCAACGTGTCGGTCAGAAAATCGCTGCGCTTATGACCGCCATCGAAGCGCACTTGTTCCCCGAGCAGGCACGACGAAACACCAATTCGGATAGGACCTTCGCTGGCATAGAGGTTCTTCACAGTTGCTTTAATTCTACCCGCGCAGCAGGCGGGTGATTAGGTAGATCATGAGCATCCCGGCACAAGTGGCGACGCCGACGAGGGGAGAGTCGTGCTCGCGCGCTTCCGGCAGCAGGTCCGACGCGCCGATGTAAAGAAAAGAGCCGGCGAAGAATGCGAGCAGGAACGGCAACAGTCCTCGCAAGTCAAACATCAGCGTCGAAGCCGCGCCGAGAACCGGCGTGGACATATCGACTATCAGCCAGAAGACCGCGCGTCTCGGCGAGTTTCCATGCGCGAGAACGACTGTCACCGTGTTGAGCCCGTCGCTGAAATCGTGCGCGATAATGCCGAACGCAATCAGGAGTCCTATCGCCGCGCTCATCTGAAAGCCGACACCGATTGCGACGCCGTCCAAAAAACTGTGGAAGGCGAGACCGGCCGCGGACATCGCGCCCAGCTCCGGCTCATGTGCGCCGACCGCGTGAGGATGTTCACGCGCGCGATGCATCGCGGTGTAGCGCTCGAGTCCGAAAAAGGCCAGGAATCCCAGCGCTGTGATCGGCATATATGATGCGCCGTGGTTGAACGCGAAGACTTCCGGCAGTATGTCGAATAGAGCGACCGCCAATACCGCGCCGGAACTGAACCCCAGCAGCAAATGAAGCCGGTCGCGCATGCGGATGGCGGCAGTTCCGCCCAAGCCAGTGGAGACCAGCGTTACCAGGGCAAGCAGTACTGGCGCGAATCGCATGGCTGGATATTGCTCAGATACCGGCGGTCAAATTCAACCCGCCCGCGGGAACCAGACAGCGATGCTCCGCGTTGCTAATATGATGAACATGAAATCGCGAACGAAGTGGATACTAGCCCTATTGGTTACTGTGGCTGCGTTATTCGGCCTGAAGCCCAACGATGTTCTGGCACAAGCGTCCAGCAACGACCACGCTACTGCGGTGTTTTCGGGCGGATGTTTCTGGGGCGTCGATGCAGTCTTCAAGCATGTGAAGGGCGTGGACAAGGTTGTTTCTGGCTATGCGGGCGGAGCGGCGAACACCGCGCAGTATGAGACGGTCAGCACTGGAACCACGGGACACGCCGAGTCGGTGCAGGTGACCTACGACCCGTCGAAGGTCTCGTATGACGATCTGTTGAAGGTATTCTTTTTTGTCGCGCACGATCCGACCGAATTGAATCGACAGGGCCCGGATTCAGGGACTCAGTATCGGTCGTCAATCTTCTATGCGAACGAAGCTCAGAAGAAGATGGCCGATGACTACATCGCGCAGCTCGATAAGAAGCATGCATTCTCGAAACCGATCGTGACCAAAGTCGTTCCGCTCACGGGCTTCTATCCGGCCGAAGGCTATCATCAGAACTACCTGGAGCTGCATCCCGACCAGCCCTACATCGTCTTTAACGATTTGCCGAAACTGGAACAGTTCCAGAAAAGCTTGCCGGCGCTTTACCAGCAACAGCCCGCGCAACAGGCCGCGAAGTAGATCAGCCGGCTGCCGCGCGGCGAAGCTCGATCTTACGCATCTCTTCGGCGCGCGAGCGGGCCTGATCCGCCGCGCGTACCGCCGAGTCCGACGCCTGGTAGAGCCCGAGGTCGGCGTCGAACTCGCCATCGTCGACCGGACTTAACGCTACATCCATATAATGCTTCGACGCGGGGTCGCTCTCGACCTTTTTCCGCAGCCGCTCCAGCCGCCAGAAGAACCACGCTCCCGGGACGTAGGTCGTAAGCGCCTCGCGCGTCCGCCGCACGAAAAAGCTGAGCGGATTCTCGCGTGGAAACTCGGGACGGCGCTGCGTCCGCGGTTTGCGCCGAATGACCCCGCCTTGCAGCGGATGCACGTGCTCGAAGGCGTGACTTCCATAGAAGAAGAAAATCATCGAGGTCACTCGCCGCGATCGCATCCCACTGGCGACTGCGCGCTTAATCAACGTCTCGATGTGCGAGGGCGAATAGTACAGGTGCCACGCGCGCTGGTAGATGTCCTGCCATTCGGACGCACTCATCCGCGGATGGTCGGCGGTCGCATGCTCGGCGTCGTACTTGTTGGTGTCCGCTTCCATCCGCTCGCCGCGCTGGTACATCTCCTGGTGATCCTTCGATCCGGGCAGCGGCGTCAGCATGAAGAATTCCATGATGTCGATCGGCAGCTCGCGCTGAATGATCGCGATGTCGCGCTCGATGCTCTCGGGCGTGTCGGCCGGGAAACCCAGGATGTAGCCGGCGTAGGTCAGCACCTTGGCGCGCTTCCACGCCTGCAGCATCTTGCGGTATTCGGTGATGCGATTCTGGCCCTTGGACGCGCCCTTGAGACTGTCGGGATTGATGTTCTCGAGCCCGATGAAAACTTTCTTGCACCCCGCGCGCACCGACTTCTCGACGAAGTTCGGAATTTTGTGGCACATGGTGTCCACTTGCATGATGATGTTTATCTTCAGGCGGTCGCGGCGCTTAAGTACGATGATGCGGTCGAGGATCGCTTCCCAATTTTTGTTGCGCGCGAAATTGTCGTCGGTGATAAAGAAGCTCTTGACGCCTTGCGCCGCGTGCGCACGAATCAACTCCTCGACGTCGTCGGCGCTGCGATAGCGCGAACGGCGCCCCTGCACATTTATGATCGTGCAGAAGCTGCAACTGAACGGGCATCCGCGCCCCGCGTCGAAGCATCCGAGCGCGCCGGCGTAGCGCTTGACGTATTTCATCGGCAGGAACGGCAGCGGCTCGCCTTCCATTCCCGGCAAATCGGCCATGAAGTTGTAAACCGGTAGCATGCGATCCTTGAACGCGGCGATCAGCAACTCGTCGAGCCTGTGTTCAGCCTCACCGGCGAACAGCGTAATCCCGAGCGCGAGCGCGCCCTTCATCTCGGGCGGCATCTCAGGAAGCATCGCGAGGCATCCGCTGACGTGGAATCCGCCAATCGCAACCTGGATTCCTGCGTCGCGCAATTCGCGCGCGATATCGATCGCGCGCGCGAACTGATTCGTCTGCACTCCGACCAGCAGCACGACGCCGCGGTTCGCATTGCGCTTGAACCGCCGAATTATCTTGCCCACCGGCACCCGCTTATTGGTCTCGTCGTGCGCCTCGATATCGAGATCGACGCCCTCGCCGAGAATCTCCCGCGACTGCGCGTCGATCGCGAGTCCATACAGGTTCGACAGCGAACTCGACGGCACGAAGCCGCGCCACCATTGGATCAGGTAGCCGTCGTCGTCGTAATGCGAGGGTTTGATGAGCTCGACGAGAAATTTACTGCGATGCGCTTCGTTCACGAACCTTCCGAGAGAACAGTTCTCCCACTCTAGTGTTAATTTGCGCTGTCCGCTAGCTCTGCTGCGTTCTCGTCCGTCGTTCCTTCGCAGACCTGCGGGGCCTCCGGTTCGAGTGGGTTGACAGGATAGCTATCACTTAGGCACGATTTCGAATACTCTTTGTTGAGACCTATAGGACGCGATCATTAAGAAGCGTTAGGGAAACGCGCAACGCCAACCGCCCACACGCAGAAGGAGCAGCCCTTGGACCTTGATAAATTAGTTGCAGACCTGGCGAAAGAACGAGACCGGCTCGGCCGGGCTATTAGCGCCCTCCTGGGATCGGCCAGTGCGGCCTTGTCAGGTGGCAAAACGAAGAAGCGGGTCGGCAGGCCCAAGGGCACCACGACCAAGAAGCCCAAGCGCGGCGGCTTGACCCCCGAAGGCCGCAGGCGGCTTTCAATCGCGATGAAGAAGCGTTGGGCAGAACGCAAAAAAAAGACCTCCTAGGGATTAGTGGCGCGGGCCGCCGTGCCCGCGGTTTGCTCGCGCGCAGATAAATTTGGCTGCGCGCGGTCCAGCTACGCCAATCGGCGAGAGGCTACCAATGCGGCTCGTTCTTCTAATAGTTGCGACGATCGCGCTTGCAGGATGCGCCGCCGTTGATCAGGACGTATCCCACCTCCAGCAGCAACAGGACGCCATCAGCGCCGCGAACAAGAAGATCAAGGTCGTCCATGGCGCTAACGTCAAGGGCAACCCGCAATACATCGTGCTCGGACGTGCGGAGGGCTACTGCTTCAACCGTCCCAACTCGACCGGCGGCCAGGTGATCCACGGCGACGGACTTCGAGCGGCCGCCTATCGCGAGTATGGCGACCAGGTCAACGCAATCGTGAACACCACAGTGTGGTTCGTCGCCAACGACGACTACGCCGCCATGGATCCTTATGATGAAGGCGGCTACTTCGAATGCGCCGGCACCGCCGTCCACTTCACCACTCAAACCACTCCCGCCGCGTCGTCATCGCCGAGCCCCGCGAGTTAATCCGTAAACTGCTGACTCAAACCAGGTAGTCAAGGAGCGACCGAGATGGCTTTACTTGTACCGGTGTTGGGAATCGAAGAGGTAAGGGCGCATCGTGGCTGGTTCCTGTTCATGGGAGTGGCGCTCATTATTTTAGGCACCATCGCGATCGGCAGCGCCGAAGTCATGACCATGGTCTCCGTGATGTTCATCGGATGGCTGCTGCTCTTCGCCGGGCTGTTCGAAGTCGTTCACGGATTTGCGCGACGCGCATGGGGCGGCTTCTTCGTCAATCTGATGGGCGGCCTGCTCTACCTGGTGACCGGCTTCCTCATGATCACTCATCCGGGAATCGCCGCCGTGACCCTCACCTTCATGATCGCGATGCTCCTGATAGTCGCCGGCACCTTCAGAATTTTCGTCGCCTTCTCGACCCCGATACACCATCGCGGCTGGCTCATCCTCAACGGCGTGATCTCGCTGTTCCTGGGATTCTCGATCATGAGCTCGTGGCCGGTTTCCGGATTGTGGGTTATCGGCCTGTTCATCGGCATCGACATGATTTTCGACGGATGGACTGAAGTGATGCTCGCGCTGAGCGCCGGACCTGGCGGCGGATCGGTACCCGCGCAGACCGCGACCGCATAAGCCATTTAGTGGCGCGGGCCGCGTGCCCGCGAGACTGGCGTCGCCGCTCATGCCCGCGCATGCTCCGATCTATAGACTTCCAACGCCGCCAGTACCCGTTCTGTTTCCGCTACCATTGCAAGGATCGCGATTTCCATATCGCCGCCTGATTCCCGCCTGGCTCGCTCTTCGAGATCGCGACACAACTCCATCAGCCGCGCCGCGCCAAAATGCCCGCAACTGCCTTTGATTGCATGCGCCGTAGCCGCAACGCCCGCGCGATCGTTCTTGCTCATTTGCAATCCGACCGCACGCACCCGTTCGCTCAGGTCGGCGAGAAATACGTCGATGATCTCGGCAACGAATTGGTCGCCCGTTTCATCGCCCTCGGCGAGTTGCGAAATCGAGCGCATATCAATCGTAGGAATGCCCCGGCTTCCAGCGCTCATTCCGATTGAACAATTCAAGTTGCATGCCGCGCCGACCGATCGACGCCACGAATAAGACCGAGCCGGCCAACAGTCTGCTGCGGCGTGCAATCGCGCGCCCTATCAATCACAGGACGCCTTTGAACGTCGATGCGATTCCCGCGCCCGATCATTCTCGAGCCGCCAGATTCGCATCGATGCGTCATTTGTTTGTCACTCGCGCGACCACCGCTCCCCATCAGTGGCGCGGGCCGCCGTGCCCGCGATTCAACCCTCGGATGCTATTGCCCTGTTGCACGTCCAATGTTACCTCGACGCGAACCGGCTCACCTCGTCCTGCCATCGGTCACCGAAGACCAGAATCATCACCTGGTGATTGACGTCGGCGTCGTGGCTGAGGCTTCGCATCGATCCGCCGCCCGCCACCGCGAACACCTTGTATGCCGCCTGCGCCTGCCTTGCGAATTGGGGCAGCGGCCCGATGTCCGCCGGCGTCGGCTCCTTGCGATGCACCTTGATGAAGAGCTCGCGCTCGTAGCGTTCATGCTCTTCATCCTGCACATCGACCGTACTCAGCGTTCCGTTGATGCTTTTGAAGTTCCTGATCATTGCGATCAGCGGTGCGAAATCGTCTTTCTCCGGCGGCGAGTCGCCTATAAGCACGATCACTTTGCGCGCATACGGCTTCCAATCCATCTTGGTGATAGCCGCTTGCACCGCGCCAATAGTGTTCTCTTCCCATTCGCCGCCGCCCTTCGCCTGGATTGCGCCGAGAAACGCTTGCAGGCGCGCGGTCGAGAGCGTCAGCGGCTGCATATCGACCGGCTCGCCCTTGCCCCCGAAAACCACCACCCCGACGCGCGCGATCGGCACCAGTTGGCGAACCCGCACTGCGAGTTGCGTCATCCGCGCCTTCACGTCAGCCATCACAAAGTCCATCGACTTGGTCCCGTCGATCACCAGCACGATATCGAGACCCTTGTGGCGCAACCCGTCGATGAACCACGGAAACGTCCCGCCACCGCCATCGCCGCCAGGTCCGGGATGCAGATTCAGAAAGTTGCCGAGGTGGCGATCGAGATCGATTCCCGTATCCGACGGCGTAGCGGCAATTTTGTCGGAGTTAGCGCCCAGCACCTTATTGGTGTCCACAGGCTTAGGTAAATCGTCGGGTAACGCAGTCTTGAACTCCGGCATAGGCGGATCGGGAAACTCGACCGGCTCGATAGCCTCCAAAGGATGATTAGCCCCCGGTTCCCACGTGATCATGACGAACTCGCGCGCCCGGCTCTCATGCACGGCAACGATGAGCGCGAGAAGAATCGCGAGATGGATCGCGATCGAAATCGAAAACGGCCCGCCGGCCAAGCGCGCCGCGTTGCGAATCGGCGCCGGCAACGAAGCCCCGACAGGAACGCCTCGAACCCGCGTCCATGCAAACGCCAGGACCACAATCGATCCCGACACACCCAGGCAAACAATCAAAATCGCAATCATCGCATCCTCCTTAGCGCCAACGACGTCACCAGCGTTGGGCGTCTCCTGAAATGAGATCGGAAGAGGAGCGATTTTCTTGCGGGTTATCGTCACTAACGCGTCAGGAAGCATAAACAAACACTGTTCTGAATTGGAAATGAGATGGAGAATTTGGTTGACATGTTCTTTCTCCTCCATTTCCGTTTCGGAGGTGTTTGGTGAATGAGGGAAATCATGCCGGCGAGGGTCGGATTCCGCGAGGTAGTGCGAGGTGAGAGTGGGTGAAGCGCTCATGTTGAGTATTATGGCACGGCTGGATGACAACGGTTGTCATCGCACGATGAATTGTCTGGTCAGAGCGTCGGAGTGTCGCGCGACCCTTCAGTACGCCAGAAGGTTCGGTAAAGCAGCAAGACGTAGGCCGCGACTAGGAAGGCAGCGGCTGAGAATATACCTACCAAGCCCCACGTCGGAGAAATCAGTCCGTCGTATCCCCAAGAGAGCACGAGTACCGCGAGGATTACTAAGCTAACCGCCTTACATAACCTGTAGAAAAATGACACTGGATCGGCCTTCGCGCTAGTTAGTCTCATCCGGCGCAGCCAGAGAATGGCGGCTAGGGCCGCAAAGAGCCCAATCGTCAGATCCGTGATCGTGGCCCTATGTTCGTTCAGCGAGCTAAGCGTCCCTGACGTGGAGAGCCAACTCAACACCGCAAGAGAAACCGTGCCAAGAAAGATCGCGATCGTGAGCCTCAGTTTGACACTCCTACTGTGATTATTGTCCACAGCGACGCACCTCCTGCCTGTATTGTGATAGGCAAGTACAAACTGCCCCGACCAGTGGCGGCACAGCGAGGTCACCGCTCAACGGTTGCGCGAGGTCGCTGCCCGCGGCGCGCGGCGCCCACAATTCCAAGGAATACTGCCACCGGAAAGACGACGCCGCTCACCAGGAAGAAATAGAGTGGCGCCGTCGAAAGAGGCCACAGCGCCAACGTGATCGAGCCGAGCCCGGCGCAGGCGCAGCCAACAGACGGGCCAAGTGCCATGGCGAAGCGGGCTCTCAGTGAGAGATCATGCCTTCGCATGAGGGCTCCAGTGGACAAAGCACTCATCCCGAACAGGCCAAGTCCCAAAGCTAGCTCCAGGAACTTCGGCAGACTTGCATGAGCTCCAGCGACCTGCCACGCAAAAAGTGACAATAGTATAACGAGAGGGGCAACCACGAACATTAGTAGGAGCCGAGACTTTGATGAATGCTTAACGGGGTTCATCACTTACAGGCCTGATAATAGTCGTAGAGGCACTTGCATTCGCCGATCTTTTTAGGAATCTCCATCACAAGCGCACCGGTGCAGGCTGCCAACCGACCGACCTCCTCAGGATCAACTTCGCAAACATATATGGCAACGCTCTCAGGAATGTCTGGGGCCGCTTCGAACACGGCGAGGCACTGCTTGAGTTCGCCGGTCGCTTGTTGGCACGCTTGACTTTTCTGTTCCTTCTGCAGCGGGCGTGCGTTGGGGCGGGGCTGCGGGTCTCCGGTGAATTGTGGCATGCCCGCGGACACTTCGTCGGGAATTTCTCCATTGGAGATACCCAAGATAACCGGATACAGCGGATGCCGTCCGTGGAGCAATTGGCGGGGGGTCGCAGGGGCACCGCCACCAAAGAGGTCATCGAAAACGCTCGCTAGGCCACCGACAATAGCACCTACTACCCCGCCTATGGCAGCGCCAGCTAGTGGAGCGCCGACTGCAGCTCCAATGATTGCACCAATCGTAGCACCCGCTCCGGCAGCCCCGGTTACGGTTATCGTAGTTCGCCCAGTCTGACCCTCGCTCGAAGTTTCAGGTTCGGCTCCGACGCCGCTCGGAAAGTTAAAACCGGAGCCTGAACTGCCAGAAGGCGCGCCGATAGCATTACCAGAGGGGCAGGCGCCCTGGCTGCTGCTGGTTTCGCCGGCTTCTGAGAGCGAGCGGACGAATTGAGGGCTGTAGAACTGGCCGGAACCTGAATAGTAGTAGGGTCCCGGGTCGGTGAATTCTTTCTCGCGGCCTTTATATTGGAAGGGCCATTCGTTCGCCGCTCCGCTCGCCGTCGGAGTTCCTGATGGATCGTAGGTGTAGGTCGTCATCGGGATTGAGTAGAGGTTAGGGTTTTGCGTCATCGTTGCCAACCGCGAAACTTGCGGTCACGCATACCTATTGCGCTAATATGACCGCCGTCGTCGCAAAATGAAGACTCCGCGTCAACTTTTGTCCGAGCGGTATCCGTGGCTGAACCTCGCCGATTCACTAGCGGTCGCCGGTGTACTCGTACTGGCGATCGTCGCGATTTGGCCGCATTCGCGGATGGTGATCGACCTGGTTTTGGTAACCGCAATTCCGGGATCGATCGCCGCGATCGTTTGGGGGCTGACGTTCTGGCAAACAGCGCGCGTCCAAATAGGGCGGCTCAAGCTACGCTACAAGTCGGTGCGCCGAAGCGCCGGCATCGCCGCTCTATTATGCTTGCCGTTTCTGCTGCTGCAGCAAGCTTCAATCTATCTTCGCGGCCCGAATATTCTGCGCGAGCGCCGGGTTGATGTTACGGGACTCTCTGAGCCCTATCCGAAGCTTGCCAAATGGGAGATTCGCGTAGTCGTGGCGATTGCTCATCTCGAAGGCGACGACGGGCATAAGATAGAAGGCCAGTTGCACGATGCGCTGGCCAATCTGGATCCGCGCCTCCACGTAACCCCGGTTATTCTCAATCGCACGATTCCCACGTCCGGACGTTCGCAAGGGATTGCTCATCTTGATGCGATCGCGTCGGTTAACAACGCGCGCGTCGAAGCATTGATCTGGGGAGGCGTGAAAGGCGCTGCGCATCCAGCGGTGGGTCCGCTGTATGCAACGAAATTCGGCGACTATCCGCAGTTCGGCGGCGCGTTCCTACCCGGCGACTTCAAACTGCCGGAATTGCCGCCCGACGATCTGTGCAAGGTCCTGCGTTTAATCGTCGCAACCGACAGCGCCGAGTTCATGGTGATATACGAGATCAAGTTCGGCGACGCGCTTGAGCCTTTGATCCGCGAGGTTAGCGCGCTCGTCAACGATCCTCGCAAAACCGCTGGCTGGAGCGCCGATACGCGCGCACGCATGAACCTGATCCTCGGGATTGCCAGCCGCACCTCGGGGGTTGAACTAAAGTCGAAGGATTCTCTCAATGCCGCGGTCGCGTCCTTTCAACGCACTCTGAACGATTGGACGCGCGATCGCGACCCGCTCGAATGGGCCATGACGCAGCGAAATCTGGCTGATGCGCTTGACCAACTGTTCGGCCTTGACTGGCATGACGCACCATTGCATCCGGCGATGACCGCATATCAAAACGCGCTGGAGATATATGAGTCACGATCCGATCGGCTCGACGCGGCGCATGTCCAACTGGGGCTCGCGAGCGGTTATGAAACAATTTCCCACTACCAGCCGGGTCGTGAAAACGTGAGCAAGGCGGTAGACCATTATCGCGCAGCGTTAGCTGGATTCGATCCGCGCACTTACCCCGATGATTGGGGGGACGTTCAGATCAAGCTGGCGAACGCGCTCAGAGTTCTGGCTTTCTGGGACAAAGGCACCAAGACTCTCGACGATGCGATGGCAGCCAACAAGGCGGCACTAACTGTCTATTCAAAGCAAAACGATCCTATCAAATGGGCAGCAGCCCAGGGCCAACTCGCTCAATGCCTTATTCAGTTGGGCGAGGGGACATCGAATGCGGACGCTTTACGCCAGTCGATCGCGCTTTTGCGTCAAGTCCTCGATGGCTATCCGCGCGAGAACAGTCCGATCAATTGGGCGGAATTCCAGTCGTCTCTCGGTGATGCGCTCGTCGGACTCTACGAACTCGAGCCGAAATCAGGAAGCGAATATCCGCAACGGGCCGCGATTGCATATCGCGCCAGCCTCGAGGTGTTCAAATTGGAGGACGACCCGATCGATTGGGCGCAAGCAAAACTGGGGCTGGGAAATGCTCTCGTGCAATTGGGGATTAACAACTCGGAGAGTTCTTATCTCAATCAGGCCATAGACGCCTATGGGGATTGCTTCAAGGTATACAAATCCGATCAAGAGCCCGTGCTATGGGCGGAAGCGAAGTTCGGAATCGCCACAGCACTGGCCTCCCTTGGCGAGCAAGGATCCGGCGTTAAGTATCTCCAGCAAGCGGTACAAATGTACCGCGAGGCGCTGGCTGTATTGCCTGAGGACGGTCCGGCGGGAATACGGAAGGACATCCAGGACAATCTCGACGACGCGCTCGACGCATTACGTCAACGCGGCGGCTGACGCTTCGCTATCGGGCATCGCGAACGATGCGAGCAACCTAACCCCTAACCCCTTCCCATAGTGGGAAGGGGAACCGGATTTGAGACAACTATTCCGCCCCGTCCTATCCCCCTCACCCCCTTTCCCGCGGGAAAGGGGGAACAGAAAAGAATGACACAAGAAAAAGAACCTGAGAGCAAAAGGGCGTCCTCGCCATTTTGCGATTAGTACTGGGTGCAGGGGTCACCCCTGCCGCGGAAGCGTGAAACCCGCGGAGGGTTTCACATTTAAATTAAGTGATTTACCCTTCCCTCTAGCGCGAAGCAGTCGCCGAGGCGGACGCGACTTCATCCGATGGCCGGTCCATCACTATCGCCTTGTAAGCGAGCGCGGTCCCTGCCAGTGCCGTCGTCCCCCACGCCACCAGCAGCATATCGACGATTCCCCTTATCGCCTCGACCACGCCGGGCGGATGATAGCCCATGTACCACTCGAAGGCCTGCCGAACGACCCAGTAGGGTAAGTATGAAAGGAACAAAATTGCAGCGAGCCGTTCGATATTGCCCGCGGTTTGTTTCCAGGCGGCCGATATACCCGCATACCTGCCGATTGCAATCGCCGGGAAAATGAATCCCAGCCTAAGGTATGCGATCAGAAAGATACCGAGACCCAGGAACATCCCGGCGCCTCCCAGCATCGCTAGCTGGTTCTGGAAATTTCGCTGCGCATAACGCACCAGCACGAAAGGAAAGCCGACGCTAACGACGATCGCGACCATCATCAGAGTGGTCGCCAACAGGTACAGCCATTGGGTTCGCGAGAAGGCGAATGCCGGATGCTTCGCGACTGACTGCGGTCCGCGGATCGCGAGCTTGGTCCATGCCACCGAGAACGGCGCGAACAGAATCAGATGAATATACCCCATCAGACTGCCGGTCAGATTCCTGGATATATCCTGACGCTCGAGCCCATAGCACAACAGATCCACCGCGAGTATCAGCATGAAGGGCATTTTGGCGAACTTCACCAGCTCCGGCAGATTCTTGAATGGCAACAGCAGCGACTCCTTCACAATCGGAAACACCGGCAGCTCAATCACCGTAAATCGCCGCTGACCGTTTGTCTGCACGTTCACCACTTCAGCTATGGACTCCCGCCGCTGAGGCCGCGGCCGAAGGCGGAGACTTGCGACTGCCATTGGTCGCCGAACGCGAGGATTAGGACCTGCTGGTTGATGTGCGCGTCTTTGGTCAGCGACTTCATCGAGCCGCCACCCGCCGTCGCGAGCACTTTGTACGCGGCTTGGGTCTGCCGGTAGAAGGCTGGTAGCGGGGAGATTTTCGGCGGCTCCTCGCGATGCACCTTCAGCCAGAACTCGCGCTCGAACCGCTCATGCTCCTCTGCCGCGACATCCACTGTATTGAAAGTACCGTTGTTGCTCTTGAACTGGCGTATCAGAGCCAGCAGCGGCGCGAAGTCCTCGGTGCGCGGCGGTGAATCGCCGACCAGCACCACCACTTTCTTCGCGTACGGCTTCCAATCCATCTTGTTGATTCCGGTCTCGACCGCGCCGAGCGTGTCTTCTTCCCATTCACCGCCGCCCATCGCCTGGATGCTATTCAAAAAGTCGCCGAGCTTCTGCGGCGACAGCGTCAGCGGCTGGATATTCATCTTCTCGCCCTTGCCGCCGAACACGATTATCCCAATACGCGCGATCGGCACGAGCCGATGAATCGATTGCACCAGTTGCTGCATCTTGGCTTTGACGTCGTCGATGATCAGTTTCATCGAGCCGGTGCCGTCGATTACCAGCACTACGTCGAGACCTTTGCGCCTCAACTCTCCGATGAATCCGCCGAAGCCGGAGCCGATACCGTGGCCGTAGCCGGAGCCCATGCCGCCGCCGCGACCGATTCCGATGCCGCCGCCGCCGGCTGCGCGCACGTAGTCATTGGCGAGGCCGACTGCCTGCGAAGTGTCGACCGCGGTCGGCTGCTCCATCTGCTGCGGCGCCGAGTCGGGCATCGGCACTTCGGGCATGTCGAGATCCTGCATCTCGTTGCCGCCGCCACCGCCGCCGCCCGCTTCGAGGTTCACCATGATCAACTCACGCCCGCGCTGCTCGTGGATAGTGATGATCAGGACGAGCAGCAGCGCGACGTGCAGCGCGACCGAGAGCGGGAACGGACCAATCAGGAATCGAATCGCGCTGCGGACCGCCGGCCAGAATCCACCGGCCTCCTCGCGCGCCTCGTCGGCGTCCACGGTCTGAACTTCCATCGCAGGTGCGCGCGCGGATGCTGCGCCGATCGCACCTGCTCGCGCGAGCGCCGCGAGTTGACGTTGGCATATCGCGCATCCGGCGAAATGCGTATTCCACTTGGCGCGCTCATCGGGCGCGAGCGTGTTCTCCGCAAACGAGGCGAGCAAGTCCGGGTCGGGGCATCCTGCGCCCGAGGTCTCGAGGCCGGACGCGAGACTCGCGCGAATCATCGCGTCAAGGCGGTTATCCTGGTTCTTCTCGTCAGCCATCACTTTCCCAGCGCGAGCATGCGGCCGAGGTCGAACGGCCAGTCGCCGGTCGCATACTCGAAACATTGGTCGATTTGATCGTCACTGAAATGATATTCGCGGCGCAGCGAGCGCGTGACGCATTGGCGAATCGCAGTCCTTGCGCGAGCGAGATTGCGCGACGCGCTCGACTCATGCTCGCCGATCAGCGCGGCAGTCTGCGCGAGCGTGAGATCCTGTACATAATAATACGAGAGCCGCAGCCGGTCGTCCGCCGACAGGTCCTTCAAGGCCGCCCGAAGAGATTGCTCGAGCGCCGTGAGCAGCCTGGCGCGATCGGGATCCGGCGAGTCGCTACCGTTAACTTCGCGCCCATTAACTGTGAGACCGGAATTGCGCTCGCGCTCGTCGTCGAGCGGCTCCATTCTGCGCGTGGCGCGCCATTGATCGGCCTCGAGACGGGTGACGACTACCCGCATCCACGACATCAGCGAGCTGCGCCCGCCGTATTGATCGAGCGGCGAGCGGCGGTCGCCGTTGGAGGATCGCAGGCCGTAGAGATCCGCCCACAACGAATCCGCGATCTCGCTCGCGCGCGACGAGTTACCGAGCACGGCGCGCGCAAATGCATCGACCGGTGCGCGATAGGTCGCTACCAGGTGACGCCACGCGCCGGCGTCACCGTCGCGGCATCCGACGGCGAGCGCGAGGTCGGCCGCACGAAGCGAATCGAGAAAGCGCACGGCTTCAGCGCGGGTGAGAGTGATCGTATCGGCACCGAAGCGGCGCTCGAAGCTTTTCCACAAAGCAGTGGCGAAGGATGAACGCGAGACCTGCCATGCCGAGGCGTTGCTGATGGAATACAGGCGATCGATGGTGTCGCAGTAGGTGTTCGAGAACTGTTCCAGCGACAATGCCGGCATGATTTCTATACTGAGCCTGCGCCAGCCCGAATCTCAACCTCTCCCCTAACCCCTCTCCCTTTTGGAGAGGGGAACGAGCAGGTCGATCAGGCGGCTGGGCATGGCGCTGCGAAATTCCATCGGCGCGCCTGAGACTGGGTGGCGGAACTTTAGGTTGGTTGAGTGAAGGGCGAGGCGGCGCGCGGGATCGGTAGTCGCGCCGTATTTGCGATCGCCTACGATAGGATGTCCCAGTCCTGCCATCTGCACGCGGATTTGGTTTTTGCGGCCGGTCTCTAGGGTTAGCTCGACTAGCGAGTTCGCTCGGCCTTTTTGCAGGACGCGGTAGTGAGTGATCGCCAACTCGCCGCCGCGCTCGACGCGATGCATCCTGAGCGATTTGCTCTCGACCAGGTTGTCGCGCAAGGTCCCTTCGGCCTTCGATAGGACTCCTTCCACCACCGCAAGGTACTTCTTGGTGACAGCTTTCCAGTTTTGCTGAAGCTCGGCCTGTATCGCGCGGCTCCTCGCGAAGATCATCAGGCCCGAGGTTTCGCGATCGAGTCGATGCACGATGAAGGCGGTCTGCGACGACGTGCCGGAAAGCGCCTTCAGATGGTCGTTGAGTATCCGATGCGCGGTGCGCTCCTTTTCGCCCTCCGAGCCCATCGAAAGCAGGCCCGCGCGCTTGTCCACCACGACGATGTGATCGTCGAGATAGACAATCTTCAAGCCGTGACGCTCGACCGATGCGGGAGGAATCTGTTTGCCCGAGGCGATAGTCACAATGTCGCCCGGCTCCAGTTGAGTGTCATGCCTGACGGAAGGGACTCGCTTCACAGTCACCGAGCGGAAGCGCAGCAGATCCTTCGCAGCTTTGCGCGACAGTCCTAGCGGCAGGGCGAGCAGATACGGCAGCAGTTCGCATCGCGAGTTGACGCTGAACTGGTGGTCACGCGTGGGCATTGCGCTAATATGGTCGCCCACTATTGATGAGGCGGCAAGATGAACACGTCCACGTCGCATTGATTCGCGGGATCAATGTTGGCGGGCATAAGGCGGTTGCGATGTCGGATCTGCGAGACTTGCTTGCGGGGCTTGGTTTCGTCGATGCGCGATCGGTGCTGCAGAGCGGCAACCTGGTTTTTCGATGCAGTGCGCGGACGGACGCCGGTCTCGAGCGCTTGCTGGAGAGGGAGACTGATAAGCGGCTGGGTCTTCACGCCGACTTCCTTATCCGTAGCGCGAAGGAGTGGAGCGAGGTCATTGCGCGTAATCCATTTCGCAAGGAGGCCGAGCGCGATCCCAGTCATCTGGTGGTGATGTTCCTGAAGGCGGCTCCGAACGCGAACGACGTGAAGGCGGTGCAGGCTGCGATTGCAGGGCCTGAGATAGTACGTGCCGACGGCAGGCATTTGTACATCGTGTATCCGGCGGGTATCGGTAAATCGCGGCTGACCAATGTGCTCATCGAAAAAAAGATCGGCATCCGCGGGACGGCGCGCAATTGGAACACCGTCCTCAAACTCGCGGTTCTGGCCGGCGAGTGATCGTCTCATCGAGTCGTGCAGGCAGGGGGCTGCGTCGATTCGGTTCGACCAGATTTGGTATAACGGATTCCGTCACTATCACTTTGAATCATCTCGGCTGCATCGAGGACGATATGAGTGAATCCAACGATCGCTTTGCAGAATGTATCGAGCGGGCGCGCGCGCTCGGACCACTTATCGTCGAGTACGCCGCCGAGTCGGAGCGGCTTGGACAGCTTTCGACCAAAGTTGTTGATGCGTTTCACGAGGCCGGGCTGTTTCGCGTGCTGCTGCCGACGCGGATGGGCGGCTTCAATCTGACGATGGCGCAGCAATGCGAAGTGATCGAGGAGATCGCGCGCTTCGACGGCGCGACCGGATGGAATCTCGCGATCGGGTCGGGCGGTCCAGCCGTCGGAAACTTCATCGCGCGCGAGGCTTTCGAGAATATTTTTGCCGATCCGCGCGCACTCGCCGCCGGTTCACTCAATCCAGCCGGTAACAGCGCAGTCGCCTGCGAGGGCGGATACCGCTTCACGGGCAAGATGACGTATGCCAGCGGCTCCGCACAGGCCACCTGGCTCGCGGCCAGCGGGGTCGAGCTGGTCAACGGCGCGCCGCAGATTGTTAACGGTGTACCAAAGTTCAGGACGGGGATATTTCCGGTCAAATCAGGAAAAATTCTGAACACCTGGTCGGTGTCGGGACTGCGCGGGACCGGCAGCAACGATGTACTGTTAGAAAATGTGTTTGTCCCCGAGAGTTACACGTTCGAATTTCCCAATCCCAAGAGCAGCTGGCAGACCGGACCGATGGCGAAGATTCCCCTGATGGTGCAACTTGGCGCGAGCCTCGCCGCCGTCGCGCTGGGTATCGGGCGGCATGCGATCGACGCGCTCAAAGAGCTTGCGGTGAGCAAAGTACCGGTTGGCACGATGGCGTCGCTGCGCGAGCGTCCTATCGCGCAACTCCAAATGGGAGAAGCAGAAGGTTCGATCCGGGCGGCGCGATCCTACCTGCACAGCAGTATCGCGGAAGTCTGGAAAAGAGGTGAAGCGGGCGAGCCGTTCGACCTCGACGCGCTTGCGTCGGCGCGGCTGGCGTCGGTGACGGCGGGCAAGCTTGCGGCGCGCGCAGTGGACCTGGTTTACGATGCGGCGGGAATCAGCGCGATGCATACGGCGCTGCCGATCGAGCGATGCTGGCGCGACGTCCATGCGGTCGCGCAGCATGTGACGATGAACACTGCGCGCTACGAGGCGGCAGGACGGATACTGTTTGGTTTGCCGCCGGGGCAATTCGTTTGAGCGGTTAGGTTGCGTGCAATAGGTCTGCGATTGTTCCCCTTTCCACTACGCGAAGAAAATTAGGGGCTAGGTTCTTCAGACTGCGGCGCAACAGACAATCGCGCCGCAATGGTCCCCCACCCTAACCCTCCCCCCACGAACGGGG
>PMOH01000015.1 GCA_003161515.1 Deltaproteobacteria bacterium | reverse complement strand
CCTTATCTCGCGCGCAACGAACGCCGGGTCGGTGCGGAGCGGCTCGCGTTGCGGATTGCGGCGGGCGCAGCGCGCGCGCGGGCGATGTTTTCCTATCCGCGGGTCGATCTCGACCAGGGCCGTCCGCGAGTGCCGTCGTTCTACGCGCTGGAAGTTTTGCGCGCTGCGGAAGGCCGCCTGCCCGGTTTCGATGAGCTGGCGAGTCGCGCGGCGTCGCAGCCAACGACGCGGCTTTCATGGCCGGCGCCGGCGAATCCGGCGGACGCGATCGATGACGCAGAGTTCGATCTGGCGGTGCTCGACAAACTGGTCGATGCCGATCCCGTTACGACGATTGGCGCGGCGAACTATCTGCTGGGTGCCAACGTTCACCTAGGGCGGGCGTTGCGGGCGCGGGCGCGGCGATGGCTCCGGCGATGGACGCAGTCCGACGGGCTGGTCGATCCCGACGCGGCGGCGCTGGCGGCCTTGGGGAAGCATCAGTTGTCGAGGCGTTCGTACTCGCCGACCGCGCTGCAGAATTTCGCGGCGTGCCCGTACCGATTTTTTCTGCAAGCAGTCCATCGGCTGGAGCCGCGCGAGGAGCCTGAGGCGATCGAGACGCTCGATCCGCTCACGCGCGGCGGCCTGTTCGCCGAGGTGCAGTACGAAATCCTGTCGGCGCTGCGCGAACTCGACGTGCTGCCGGTCACAACGGACGACCTGGAGGATGCGTCGGGGTTGCTCGATGAACGACTCGACGAAGTTGCCGCGCGATGGCATGAGGACCTCGCGCCGGCGATCGAGCGCGTGTGGCTCGACGGGATCGAAGGAATCCGCGCCGACTTGCGCGAGTGGATGCGGCGCGCGGCGGAGGATCCGGAACATTGGCGGCCCGAATGGTTCGAGCTCGGCTTTGGGCTGCGCGATCGCACGCAGGCCGATCCGCATAGTTCGGCGGATCCGGTCGCAATCGAGGGTGGGCTGAGTCTGCGCGGGTCGATCGATTTGCTCGAGCGCGATCCGGCCGGGCGGATTCGCGTGACCGATCACAAGACCGGGAAGGTGCGGGCCGAGAAGAATTTCGTGATCGGCGGCGGCAAGACGCTGCAGCCGGTATTTTACGCGCTCGCGGCCGAACAGGTGTTGCGCGAGAAGATTTACGCCGGGCGGCTTTACTACTGCACTGCCACCGGCGGCTACGAAGAGCGAGTAGTCGAAATCAACGACGAGGCGCGGCGCGCGGCGCGCGATTTCGTCGCGATAATCAAGGAGTCGCTCGAAGCGGGATTTTTGCCGGCCGCGCCGGACGATCGTGAATGCGACTGGTGCGACTACAAGCGCGTGTGCGGCCCGTACGAGGAACGGCGCTCGAAAATCAAGCCGAGCGCGCGCCTCAAATCACTGAAAAAGCTGCGCGAGATGCCATGACGGCGGCGAATCCGACAATCATCACCGACCAAGCGGTGCGCGACCGGATTCGCGACGACCTCGCCGTCACGCTGGTGATCGAGGCGGCGGCGGGCACCGGCAAGACTACGGCGCTGGTGAATCGAATCGTGTCGGTGATCGGGTCGGGACGCGGCGAGCTGGCGCGAATCGTCGCGGTGACGTTCACCGAGAAAGCGGCCGGCGAGTTGAAGCTTCGGCTGCGCGCCGAAATTGAACGCGCGCGCCAGGCAACTGAACAATCGAGCGATACGCGCGGGCGTTTCGACCTGGCGCTCAAGCAACTCGAAGAAGCGCGGATCGGGACGATTCATTCGTTTTGCGCGGACCTGTTGCGCGAGCGGCCGGTGGAAGCGCAAGTCGATCCGATGTTTGAAGTCGCGCCCGAAGACGTTGCGGGCGAGATGTTCGACGCCGCGTTCGAGCGATGGTTCGAGAAAATCCTGGACAATCCGGGTGAAGGGATGCGCCGGTTGCTCCGGCGGCGCGATCTGTCGGCGCGCACGGGGCCGCGCGCGATCGCGCGCCGCGCGGCGCTCGAGCTGATGAACTGGCGCGACTTCGATACGCCGTGGACGCATTCGCCGATGGCGCGCGACGCCGAGATCGACGCGATCATCGCGGAGGTCGGACTGCTCGGCAAACTTGCCGAGCTTGGCGAGGACGATGACTGGCTGGCGAAGGGGCTCGACGCGATCGCGCGGCCGGTGGCCGAGGCGACGCGGCTGGAGGCGGTGCGCGGACGCGACTACGACGCGCTCGAGTCGGTGTTGATCGCGTTGTGCACAGGCAGGCGCTGGGACTGGAAGGGATACGGCGGCAGTTTCGGCGACTGCGAGCGCGAAGAGGTTTTTCAGCGGCGCACCGCGCTGCGCGAGCGGCTGTGCAAGTTTCGCGATGACGCGGGGGCCAATCTCGCGCCTTTGCTGCGCGACGAATTGTGGCCGATCGTTGGTATCTATGAAGATCTGAAGCGGCGCGCAGGGCGGCTGGATTTTCTCGACCTGCTGCTGGTCGCGCGCAATCTCGTGCGGGACAATCCGGCGGTGCGGGTCGAGCTGCAAAATCGCTTCACGCATATTTTTGTCGATGAATTCCAGGACACCGATCCGCTGCAAGCGGAAATCATTCTGCTGCTTTCGTCGGCCGATCCCGCCGAGACCAATTGGCTTAAGGTCAGGCCGATTGCCGGCAAATTATTTATTGTCGGCGATCCGAAACAATCGATTTACCGTTTTCGCCGCGCCGACGTTTCGCTCTACCAGGGCGTCAAACAACTGCTGCTGATGCATGGCGCCCAACTCGAGCATCTGACGGTGAGCTTTCGCGCGACGCCCGCGATTCAGACGATGGTGAATGCTGCGTTCGCGCCGCTGATGAGCGAGGAATCGGGCACGCAGCCCGCGTATGCGCCGCTGACGCCGTATCGTGCCGCGCCCGCGACGCAGCCGTCGATCGTCGTGCTGCCGGTGCCGGAGCCGTATGGCGATTTTGGCCGGGTCGTCAATTTTAGAATCGACCAGTCGCTTCCCGAAGCGATTGCCGCGTATGCGCGATGGCTGGTGCATGAAAGCGGATGGACGGTGACCGAGCGCGAGGCGCCGGAGGTACGCGTACCGATCCGTCCGCGGCATATCTGTATCCTGTTTCGCCGCATGAATTCGTACGGCCGCGATATAACCAGATCGTATCTGCGCGCGTTGGAGGCGCGGCATCTGCCGCACGTGCTGGTCAAGGGCGGATCATTCAACGAGCGCGAAGAAGTGCTCGCGCTGCGCAATATCCTGGGAGCGATCGAGCGGCCTGATGACGAGCTGATGGTATTCGCTGCGCTGCGCGGGCCGGTGTTCGCATTGTCGGACGCGGCGCTGCTCGAATTCCGCATGACCGTTGGCGGGCTGCATCCGTTTCGTAAGCTGCCCGAGGACTTGCCCGACAGTCTCAAGGAAGTGAAGGGCGCGCTCGAGGTGATCAAAAATTTGCATCGCGGTCGGAATCGAAGGCCGATTGCGGAGACGATTGCGACGCTACTGGCGACGACGCGCGCGCATGCGGGGTTTGCGATTTGGCCGACCGGCGAGCAGGCGCTGGCGAATATCATGCGAATCATGGACCAGGCGCGGCGATACGAAGCGCGCGGCGGGACGACGTCGTTTCGGGCGTTCGTCGATGAGCTCGAAGCGCGGGCCGAACGTGACGAGGCGAGCGAGACGCCGATTGTCGAGGAAGGGACCGAGGGCGTGCGTATCATGACGGTGCATCGCGCGAAGGGCCTCGAGTTCCCGATCGTCATCCTGGCCGATATCACCTGCAACGAAACGCGTGAGAGCGCGTCGAGATATATCGAGCCGGCGTCGAAGCTGGCCGCGATGGAACTCGCGGGATGCGCGCCGCGCGAGCTGCAGATGCATCAGGCGAAAGAGCATGAGCGCGACGTCGAAGAATCGATTCGGCTGCTGTACGTTGCGGCGACGCGCGCGCGCGACTTGATCGTGGTGCCGGCGGTTGGCGACGAGGAGGGCGACGGCTGGCTCGCGCGGCTGAATCCGGTCGTGTATCCGTCGCAGACCGAACGGCGCGCGCCCGCGTCGATACATCCTGCGGGATGTCCTGAATTCGGCGACGACAGCGTGCTGACGCGGCTCGCGAAGGCTCCCGGCAAAGTGAAATCAGTGGCGCCGGGATTACATCACGCGCAAAAGGGGGAGCATCAGGTTGTTTGGTGGGATCCGCGGCTGCTGATTCTCAACGTCGAGGAGAAGATGGGACTGCGGCAGGACAAGCTGCTTCAAGCCGACGACAACAAGCTGGTGTCGGATCGCGGCGTCAAGCTGCATGTCGAATGGAGTGCGCGGCGGGCACAGATGCTCGCGCAGGGAGCGACGCCGCGAATGAATGTCGCAAGCGCAACTGAGCTTGCGATGGCAGCGCCAGCGGACGTGCCCGCATCGGCGGAATCGATTGCGATCGAAGAGACACGACGCGATCGCGGCCGGCCGCATGGCAAGCGCTTCGGTTCGTTGGTGCATCTGACGATGCTGCGCGCGCGAATCGACGCGGACGCGCGCGAGATAGGCAAGATCGCGGCGAGTGCGGCCAAGATGATCGGCGCCTCGGACGACGAGGCCGCAGCGGCTGCGACTGCCGTGGCAGCAGCGCTCAAATCTTCACTGATGCGTCGAGCGGCGTCGGCGCATACTGTCATGCGCGAATGTCCCCTGATGATTCGGCTCGAAGACGGCACCGCAGTCGAAGGGATCGCGGACCTGGCGTTCGCGGAGAATACAGGCGATGGCGCGGTGTGGACGGTGGTCGATTTCAAGACGGATATCGAAGTCGCGCCGCGGATGGATGAGTATCGCGCGCAGATCAGGTTTTACGTGCGTGCGGTGAGAGAGAGCACGGGGAGGCCGGCGAGTGGCGCGATTTTGTGGATTTAGGGGAAGGGGAGATCACTTTATTTAATTTGAAACCCACCGTGGGTTTCAAACTTCCTTGGGCAGGGGTGACCCCTGCACCCGGTATCAATCGCAAAGTTGCGCGCAGCGCACTACTTTGCTCTCGGTCTCATAAATCTGGTTCCCCTTCCCGCTCGGGAAGGGGTTAGGGGTTAGGTTCTTCGCGCGTTCTGAATGCGAGCGCCCTCACCCGTCCGACGACATGAATGTCGTCTGCCGACCTCTCCCGGTTTGCGGATGGCGACTACGTCGCCATCCGCGGGAGAGGTAAGAAGGAGCCGGGATTCTTCGCTTCGCTCTGAATGAGACGAAAAAGTAGGCGTTAGGCGCGGGAGGTGTAAATCAGCGCTTGGTGCCAGTTGGTGATTTGTGCTGAAATTCCGGACCGAGGGAAATAGCGATGGCTATCGACATTATATTTGGTGAGCGGGTTAATACCGGCGTTGATGCGGACACTACCGGTGGCGGATTGTGGCTCAGTGGCGATGACCTGAAGCGGCTCAGCGGATTCGAGTTCAAGCCGCAGGGATTCTGCAAGGGTGATGTCTGCGTGCCGATACCTGGGGCTCGCAAGAGTGAGTTCGTCGCGAATGAACGTTACAATCTCGCGGCGCTGGCTGGTCTGCTCGGGCAGCCGGTCGTGACTGACGACGAGTATCACGCATGGTCGTTTGGCGAGGCGGCGGCGGAGCGAAAGCGAATTCTGACGTCGCTCGACGCGCCGGATTTCAGCCTGCCTGACCTCGACGGCAAGATGCATTCGCTGTCGCAATATCGCGGCAAGAAAGTTCTTCTCGTTTCATGGGCGTCGTGGTGAGGATGCCGCTTTGAC
>PMOH01000266.1 GCA_003161515.1 Deltaproteobacteria bacterium | reverse complement strand
CCGCCGTTGCATCCGAGCGAATCGTAACGCTGCTGATCGGTGGTGATGAAAAGAATCTTGCGGCCCATTTTTTCAGGAAAGAGACTACAGGCACGGTTCGAATGCGATCAATCCGTGAGTGCGCGGAGTTTGACGATCGAGCGAGCAACCCTGATACACTGGCGGTGAAGAAGGAGAACATTCATGCGCGCAGCAATCATGCGAGACAAAAAGCTCGTCGTCGATAATTTACCCACACCGGCTCCTGGAGCGGGCGAGGTGCTGGTGAAAACGCTCGCGTGCGGAATTTGCGGATCGGATCTGCACGCGCTCAAGCATGCGGAGAAGATGGTCGAGGGGTCGCGCAAGGCCGGCGCGCCGTTCGTGATGGATCTGAAGCGCGATATCGTGATGGGTCACGAGTTCTGCGCGGAGGTGGTTGATTACGGGCCGCAAACGCAAAAGCGATTGAAAATAGGGACGCGCGTGTGCGCGATGCCGGTGCTGATCAGCGCTCGAGGCGTCGAAGCGGTTGGCTACTCGAACGACAATCCGGGCGGATACGGCGAACTCATGCGGCTGACGGAAATGCTGCTGCTCGAAGTACCCAACGGGCTTTCCACTGAGCGCGCGGCGCTGACGGAACCGATGGCGGTCGGTTATCACGCGGTGAAGAAAGCGCGGCTCGACAAAGATGACGCGCCACTGGTGATCGGATGCGGACCGGTGGGCCTGGCGGTGATAGCCGCGCTCAAGCTTGGCGGCGTGCATCCAATCGTGGCGGCCGATTTTTCGCCGCGCCGTCGTGAACTCGCGCTGCAGATGGGCGCGGACCACGTCGTCGATCCAAAAGAGAAGTCGCCGTACGCGAGCTGGCGCGAGATGGCGGTGTACAGCGACCCGTCGAAAGCGCCGATGCTGCCGCCGTGGATTCCGGGGCCGGCGGTCAGGCCCGCGGTGATTTTCGAATGCGTGGGAGTGCCGGGCGTGATCGACGGCATCATGTCGGCGGCGCCGGGCAACGCGCGAATCGTGGTGGTGGGAGTGTGCATGGAGCGCGACCAGATCGAGCCGCTGACCGGTATCAGCAAGGAGCTGAACATCCAGTTCGTGCTCGGCTACGCGCCCGACGAGTTCGCGGCGACGCTCAGCCATCTCGCGGAAGGACAGGTCAACGCGGACCCGCTTATCACCGGCAAGGTGGGAGTCGAGGGAGTGGCGAAGGCGTTCGAGGATCTCGCGTCACCGGAGACTCACGCAAAGATCCTGGTCGAGCCGTGGCATAGCTGACGGCGTCAGCGAAAGAGCCGGTGCGAGGCGAGATCGGCGCCGGCGCGCATCGCGCGCAACTTCGCCCACACGATTTCCTCGGCAACCTCACCGAGTCCCGCCGAAGTCTCGAAGCCGCAATCAGTCCCGGCCATCACGCGGCGCGGATCGCCGATCGCATTGGCAGCGCGCTCGAGCCGGTCGGCGACAACCTCGTGATGTTCGACGTAGTTGGTCTTGGTATCGATGACGCCGGTGATGAGACTCATGTGATCGGGCAGCGGGAATTCCTTGAAGCATCGATATTCGTGCTGGTGGCGCGGGTTGGCGGCTTCCAGGACCAGCGCGCCGACGTTGGCGTGGTAGAGCAGCGGCAGAATCTGCGCGAGCGGGACGTCGAGATCGTGCGGCGCTTCGTAATTGCCCCAGCACACGTGCATGCGGACGCGATCCGGCGCGATTCCATGCAGCGCGCGATTCATCGCTTCGATGTTCAGACCGACGTAGTCGAGGAAATCGGTGAGCGGACGGTCGGCGTACGACGTGTGCCGCTCCATCGCAAGGTCCGGGCAATCGACCTGGAGGACGAATCCTTGCGATACTATGTACTCATACTCAGTGTGTAGTGCTTTGGCGACTGCGATTACATACTTCTCATAATTTTCGTAATACTCATTGAGCATTGCCGATGCGATTATTCCCGGCGACGGCGCGGTCATGAACGGCTCGACGAATTTGTCGGGCTGATCGTCGAGGATGCGCAAAGTGTCGGCGCATTCGAGATCGACCGCGGCGCGATCGCGATATTCGACTTCGCCGATCGCCTTGGGCGCGTGCAGCAGATCGACCATTGAGCGCTGAAACATCGGCGCCATCAGCTTGCGGAAGCTCGGGTAGCGGACGAGATCGCGCATGATCGGCCGCTCGCTGCGTCCGCCAAAACCGGTCATTCGATGCTGCACGTAGGTGAAGAAGCTCTCGCGCGACTGCTCGCCGTTGTTGCCGACGTCGAT
Source organism: Deltaproteobacteria bacterium (assembly GCA_003161515.1). GTDB lineage: Bacteria > Desulfobacterota > Binatia > Binatales > Binataceae > Binatus. The sequence continues at coordinate 265 of PMOH01000266.1, read as the reverse complement.
CCCGGCCTCGAGTTGCTTGTGTACAACGTAGCGGGTGGACTCCTCGATCTCGCGAAGCATCGCGGCGCGATCCACGTCTTCGCCGCGGCTGATTTTCACCAGCATCGCGGTCAGACTCTCGCGGCGCGGCAGGCTGCCTGTATGCGTGGTCAGAATGCGTTTCTCGCTGCGAAGCATCGTGATTACCTCCGGCTCGTTCAATTGTTCGCGCCGCAACATATTGGTAGATCACAAACGTCGGGGCCCACAAGCGGAGATAGTTCGA
>PMOH01000076.1 GCA_003161515.1 Deltaproteobacteria bacterium | reverse complement strand
CACGCGAAGCCGGTTCCGGTTTTCTGAAAATCGCGAAGCGCTCATTTTCAGAGGCCATCGCGAAAAATTCACCCCTTAAGCGTGCGAATCTTCCCCGACGCTTCCGCCACCAGCACCACGTCCGCCATCGCGACGAACAACCCGTTGCCGACCACGCCCGGGATCGCGAGCAACTCGCGATCCAGCCGCGCCGGACTCGCGATCGTTTTCACCGCGCAGTCGAGAATCAGGTTGCCGTTATCGGTGATAAACTCCTTGCCCTCGCTTTCGCGAACCCGCGGCTTCATCCCCATCGCTTTGATCTTCGCAGTCACCAGCGGCATTCCGAACGGCACCACTTCGACCGGAATACTCCCGCGATCGCCCAGCCGCTTCACAATCTTCTCGTAACCCACCAACACCACGAACCGCCGTGACGACGCCACCACGATTTTTTCGCGTACCAGCGCGCCGCCGTATCCCTTGATCAGATTGAGCCGCGGATCGACCTCGTCAGCCCCGTCGAAATCAGTATCGATCTTCCCCGCTTCAGCCAGCGTCACGATTGGAATCCCCACCGAGCGCCCCAACTCCTCCGCCGGGCTCGAAGTAGGCACGCCTCGCACATCAATCCCGCTGGCTCCCAGAGCCCGAATGAACGCACTAGCCGCACGCCCAGTCCCCAGCCCAATCGTATGCCCCGGCTTAACAAACCGAAGCGCGTACCGCCCCAGCGCCTCCAGCGATGCGTCATCAGCAGGCATTAGCTATTCCTCAGTACGCTGCGCGGCCAACGCCGGACGCCAGAGCGTCCGTCGAGATTCTTCGCTCCAGCAGCCTCCGCTCAGAATGACGCGAGTGATTGCGCGCTGCTTTTGTCGCCCTTTTTTTGGTGTCATCCTGGGCGCAGCGAAGGATCTCGCGCACTCCAACGCGTCTTGCCGAAACGTGAGCGCAAGATAACTGCTCGCAGAGAAATCGAACGGCATCATCGGCTCGGTCTATGATCGCGGCGCATCTTAGCGAGGTCACCCTCCCAGCGAAATTTGCCGCGTGCCGAGCGAATCAGCGTCTTTCGTTCTTCTGCAAATCGCACCAAGACTTCCAGCGCTCGCTGAACCGTCTCGCGCTTGGTGCTCAGACCCGATACCCGCATCGCGCGCTTCATCAGCGCGTCGTCGATATCGATCGTCGTCCGTACCAGTTTCACCTAAGAATACCCCGATTCGTGTTTTGTTCTCCTGAACTAAACGACGTTTCACGTGAAACGTTTTGATCCAAATCCCCAGCAATTACAGCTATCTTCGCTGGTCGCCTCTCCCAGTACGCGACCTTTACGGCTTGCCGTTGCGCAGCAATTGCATGAACTCCTGGCGCGTCTCGGTGTTGGTGCGGAAGACGCCCAGCATCGCCGACGTCGTGACGAAGGAATTCTGCTTCTCGACTCCGCGCATCCGCATGCACAGATGCTCGGCCTCGAGCACTACCGCGACGCCAAGGGGATCGATCTCCGACATCAGCGTCTGCGCGATTTGCGTCGTCAGCCGCTCCTGCACCTGCAGGCGTCGCGCATAGATCTCGACCATCCGCGCCAGTTTCGAAATTCCGACGATTTTCCGATTCGGCAGGTATGCGACGTGCGCCTTGCCCATGAACGGCAGCAGGTGATGCTCGCACAGTGAGTAAAAATCCAAATCCTTGCACAGGATCATCTCCTGGTAATCCTGCTCGGAGAACAGCGCGCCGTTGATCGCTTCCTTCGGATCCTTGGCGTAGCCGCTGGTCAGGAACTCGTAAGCCTTGGCGACGCGCGCCGGCGTGCGCTCGAGGCCCTCACGATCCGGATCTTCGCCGATATGCCGCAGGATGACGCGGACGGCGTCCTCGACCTTCGCGGTGCCCGACGCGCCATTCTTGTCGGCGCCGGCTTTCGCTCGCGAACCATTTGCCTGGGTGCGGTTCATTTTGCGATCTCCTTGCGCCACCGGCTGAACTCAAGCGCCAGCTCGATTGCGAGTGACGGGCCGCCGCCGCTCATGATGATGAACCCGGCCGCGTCGCGAGCCAACGACTTCATCAGCGCCAGGTTCTCGCGAATCGACATCGCGCGCACTTCTTCTTCGCTCATCCCGGCGAATCTGTCCAGATGGCTGCGCGCGCCGCTCAGGTCTTTCACGCGGTCGATCAGGTAGTTGGCCATCGCCTCGCGCTTGACCGGCAGGATTCCGAGCATCGTCAGGATTCCGAGGCTGCTGGCTTTCGCGACAAAGCGACGCCCGGTCTCTGCGTCAAAAATCGGCTGCGTGATCACGAAGCGCGCGCCCGCCGCGGCCTTGCGCGCGAGCAACTCGAACTCGCGCTCGATATTCTTTCGATTTGGATTCGCGACCGACCCCGCAACGATCGACGGAAGAGTCTTGAGAAGCTGTTTGCCCTCGCCGGTGTCGCCGCGATTCAGCGCGTCGACGATCGCAAGCAATCCGTACGCATCGATATCGTGCGACACGATTGCGCTGCCATCGGCGCCGGGCGGAATCTTATCGCCGTTGAGCGCGACCACTGCGTCGATCCCAATCGCTGCCGCGCCCAGCAAGTCGGATTTCAGCGCGAAGCGGTTGCGGTCCCGGCACGATACGTTCAGCACTACCGGGATTTTCAGCCGCTCCTTGATAGCCGCGCCAAAAACCAGCGACGACATTTTAACTTTGCCGAGCGCATTGTCGGTCAGATTGATCGCATCAACGTGGCCGGCCAGCTCACCCAGCCGCTTGAGCAGCAGCGCCGGATTGATTCCGCGCGGCGGCGAGACTTCGAGCCACAACGCGGGCGCGGCGGCATTCAGGCTGTCGAGGATTGAGGGCAACGGATTTCTCCGCGGATTGCGCGAATCAGTCTGCGATCATCACGCCTGGCGGCGCTCGGTCGCTTTGACCTTCTGATATTTGCGGTAGTCGTAACCGGTCGCCATCGCCATCAAGAGCGGCTCCATCCCGCCCTCGCGCTCGCGGCGCAGCACGCGCAGGCGATCGAAAAACTCGCGGAAGTCCTTGTCCACGCGATGCTTGCCGTCGATCGGCGCCAGGAAAAAATCATGCAGGCGGGTGACCGTGAAGCGCAGCGACGAAAATCGCAACTCGTTGGGGAACGCGTCCCATTCCGCCAGCGACAGCGTCCGCACCGATTCGTAACCCGACAGCAGGTAGCGGAAGCGATCAAGCGAGTAGGCGCCATCGACGAAGCACAGCGCGTTGACCGCGGTCGCGATGTCGAAAATAAATTTGCCGCGGCAGGCCGCGTCGAAATCGAGCATCGCGGTCAGCTTCTCGCCGCGAAACAGCAGGTTGTCCGAAAAAATATCGCCGTGGATCACGCCCTTGGGCAGCTTGCCCTCGAGGTATCGCGTCAAATACTCGACCTCGTCGTCGAGCGTGCGGCAGATTTTGCGGAAATAATTCGGCAGCCGGTTGCGCACCGTCAGGTACAGGTCGGCGATTCGCTCGAAGCTGAAGCGGTTGTCGATTCCCTTCTTGTAAGCCTTGCCGATCACGTGCAGATCGCCGAGCGCGTGGCCAATAGTCTCGAGCTGGCTCGGCTTCATGCGCGCGGGCGCGAGCACCTTGCCCTCCTGGTACTTGAACAGCGACACGCAGCGGTTATTGAAGTTGCGGTAGAAGCGGCCGGTCCGATCCTGCATCGGATGCGGGCACGGAAAGGCGTGCTTGCGCAGGAACGAGAGCAAATCGATCTCGCGCTTCAGCTCGTTCTCGCCCTTGACCTCGTCCACCCGCAGCAGGAATTTGCCCTTGGCGGCTTCGAGCACGTAGTTGGTATTGACCGATCCTTCGGGGATTCCGGTCGCACCGGACACGCGGCCAAGGCCGTAGTCGTCCGCCAACTCTTTGAGAAACGGTTTGCTTAGCTCGGTGTAAACGGCCATAGGAACGCGGGCGCGATAATTGAGGACTGTCAGCCCGCCAAGTCTAAGGGGTGGCTGGCACCTCGTCAACTAGGGGCCACGAAACCCTTGTAAAATGAGGGTTCCGTGTTTTTTCAGGAAAGCCTTGCGTGCGTTCCGGGTTGCTACAAAGGGCAAGCGCGGCTAAATCACTCCCATGCCGACATCCAAAAAAATCGCCGCGAAAACTCCGAAGAAGCCCGCGACCGCGACTCCGAAAAGCGCCAGCGCCGCGCTCGAAGAAAAGAAGGCGCCGGCCTTCGAGCTGTTCGACGCCGACGGAAAAACGGTCGCGCTCAAAGATCTCATCGGCGCGAACAACCTCGTGCTCTACTTCTATCCGAAAGACATGACGCCCGGGTGCACGATCGAGGCGTGCAGCTTTCGCGACAATATCGCGCCGATCAAAAAGCTCGGCGCCAAGGTCGTCGGCGTCAGCGGCGACTCGACCGACTCGCACGGCAAGTTCATCGCGAAGCATGACCTCAACTTCCCGTTGCTCGCCGATCCCGGCAACAAGGTCTGCAAGCTGTACGGCGTATATAAGATGAAGTCGCTGTACGGCCGCGAGTTCATGGGCATCGAGCGCACGACCTTCGTGATCGACAAAGCGGGCGTCGTGCGGAAGGTGTTCCCCAAGGTCAAGGTGAACGGGCACACCGACGAAGTGCTCGCGGCGCTGAAGGAGATTGCGTAGTTGCGTGACGAGAGCTCTGCTCGATGCGTGCGACCTAACCCCTAACCCCTTCCCTCGAGGAAAGGGGAACAATCGAAGAGGAAAACTACGACGCGCCGGCTATTCAGCCGGCGCGTCGCTTACATTCGTCGAGCGGAAGTTCCGCTCGCTCATCGCATCTCTACGGCACGAACGGGCAGTCGTGCTCGGTCGCGACCGGCGCCGGCGCCGTCCCAACTGTGGCATTGAGCGACGGCGAGTTCGTGAAATCAAACATGTCGAGCCCCGGGTTCGCGTTGGCATCGCGCAGCGTCAGATGCGCCCCTGCCAGGAAGCGCTGCTCGATGAAGGCCAACATCGACGTGTGATCGGTAGTGGTGTGTGAGACGTAGTGCGGCTTCGCGAACGGTGAGATCGCGATGAATGGGACCCGGAATCCAAGCTGGTTGAAATTCGCGCACTCCGCCGGATATGGCGCAGTCTCGTCGACGAAGGTTGAGCAGATGGCTGCGACGTCGCTCTCGCTGAACTCGCACTCCGCACCGCCGCCTGGCATCAGACTCAGCGGTGGATTGGACAGATCTTCGCATAGGCCCGGATCGATGCCATCAGGATTGAGCGCTCCGCCCTGCGGGGCTGGCGGCGGCGGCACGTGGTCGTAAGCGCCGCCGTGCTCGTCGTAGGTGAAGAGGATGACAGTGTCCTTCCAGTTCGGGCCGTTACGGACCGCATTGATGACCTGCGAGGTGACGTACTCGCCAGCGCGAATATCGAACGGAGGATGCTCGTCGGTCTCATACACGCTGCCGTTTATAACTTGATCGGGAGAAAAGGAGGGATCGACGAACGACACCGGCGGCAGCGTACCCGCCGCTGCAGCCGCCATGAAACTCTGGCCGCCGAAAGGACTCGGGCCGCTCACTGAACGGGCATGCGCCACCAGGAACGGAATGTGGTTGCCGCGAAAGATCACAGAGGTCGGCAGATCCTCGAAGTAGTTGAACCACTGGACATTAGCCGCATCGAGCAGATCGAAGATCGATCCTGTGATCGGCTGATAGCCGATGCTGGTGTTCAGCGGCGCGGGGTTGGCTGGGTTGATGCCCGGCGGGAAGATCTCGTTGGTCGTGACGTGACCGAATGAGGTCGCGGCCATTTCGTACGCGCGGTTAGGGAAAGTTGGCCCGACCACCGAACAGAAATGGCGGTCGTTTATCGCGAAGGTCTGCGCCAGCCCATAATAAAATGGCAGATCGTCCTGATTGTAATAGCCCATCGTATCGTTGTGACCGAAATCCGGCGTCCCCGAGACTTGTTCGGTCTGCGCATTGACGGCCACAAAGCCGTCGTTGGGTGAGAAAAAGAGGGCCTCCGCAGGATCGAAGAAGTTCGCCTCCATGTGACTGCCCTGCCAGTCGTGCTGCAGGTCCGGACCGGGACAGTAGTTGTTGTCGTGGAACGAGAATATCGGTCGGAAGTTCTGGTCGAAGTTAAAATTGAAGCAGAAGAGATTTCCATGATTCAAAGGAAAGCAGGTCAACCCGTCCACGCAGGAGTGATCGTTGCGCCTGCACGGCCCCGGATGGTACGGACCGCCCGCGGTGTACGGTAGCACGCCAAAGTAATTATCGAACGAATGGTTCTCCTGCATTATGATGACGACGTGATTGACTGCGTTGATGTCGCCGTCGGCTCGGGCTCTCCCAACAGAGGTGGCAACTGCGGCCGCCAAAAAAATCAGACTCACCGCTACGATCGTCGTGCGTCTCATGGTTTCCTCCCATCGCACGGGGTGGTTGCGTAGGGCCCGCGCTACCCCCGAAGCGGCGCAGGTCAAACTGCTGATTGAAATTGCAGGGCGATTAGAATCGCGGCGATCGCTGAAACGCAAGGCAAAATCGCATCTCGCCGCAACACCGATGTGTTTAGGCGAGTTTTAGTGATTCAGGTTGGATGAGGGCTTTGATTACGACGCGGCGGCGCTAGTTGTGCCTAGGAGATTGTCGCGCAGGAATGCGCGCAGCTCGGGCTCGACGCGCTTGCCGAGATCGTGCGATGCCTGCGGGAAGTACAAGGTCTCGACCTTCGCGCCGTGTGCGCGCAACGCATCGGCGAGCTTGACTGCTTGCCGCACCGGCATCCGATTGTCCTGCTCGCCGTGCATGATCAGCACGCTGCATTCGAGCTTCGGCGGCAGATGCGCAATCACGCTGCGCTCCTTCAGGATGCGCTTGCTCGGCCATACTTCGCGCAGGATCGACAGCTTGGTGCGCAGCGGCGCTTCAGGCCACAGCGCCAGCGGGTCGTAGCATCCCGATTCCAGGATGAGCGCGCGCGGACGCGAGTCGTAGTCCATCAGCAATCCTGCCGCGACAGCGCCATGCCCAAGTCCCCATACTGCGAGCCGCGTCGAATCGACGTCGGTGCGTCCGGCCAGCATGTCCAGCGCCTTGCGCGACGCCAGCACCGACGGCTGTCCCACGAAGCGGCTTGGCCCCGACGAGTTGCCGTAGCCGGGAATACTCACGCACGCGACCTGGATTCCCATCGCGGCGATTCCCTGGCTCATCTTGACGCATTGATCGACGTTGCCCTCGCCGCCATTGAGCACCAGCAGCCCGGGCCGTTTGCCCAGCTCGGCGCTGCGCGTGAGGTATCCTTCGATATGGTAATTCTTGGGCCCCTGCGCGACGTCGAAGTTGAATTGATCGACATTATTGTAGTTCGACGCAATTGACTTGCCGGGAATCCGGCAGGCAGCAATCGACATCGCGAGCACAATCGCCGCGCAATAGAAGAAGCCCGAGAGCGTGGTTGATCTTCGTGTCGCGAGAGGATGCATCGATAACGAGGAACGAGAAACGGAACTTGCTTGGTAGTCAGACATCGCTCCGTAGCCTACACGTC